>CAZCPP010000389.1:0-4045 GCA_964500655.1 uncultured Anaerolineaceae bacterium
GACGACGGAAGCAATGCCCATCCAATCAGTGAGCCTCCTCGTGCCGGGGAATGGGGTAATGCCAATCTCCCCTTCGGAGATTATGATCCGCGCATCAGCCCGGATGGCATGAAGATCGTATTCGAACGGCTGGTTGACGATAAATCTTCAAATGGAAATTATGACATCTACCTGATGAATACTGATGGCGCTAATCTGACTCGCCTGACTGAGAATGGATACTCACAAGGTCTGGCGAATTGGTCCCATAGCGGAGATCGAATTATCTACACTGTAGCCGCCATTGAGGATCAGGGCATGTATGACCTCTTTATGATGAATTCTGACGGCTCAGAAAATCAGAGTGTTACGCCGGCTAATTTTCCCCCAGAATTTCTTTGCCACTCGCCCACTTTTTCACCTGATGATTCCACGATCTACTTTATTGGTGAATGGTGGCAATAGCGGGATTTCGGCTAGAAATATGTTATGAATTTTTTTGACAGGTACTTACTGATTCCTAGAAACAACTTTTGATCAGGTGTGAAGCGTTATTTTCATCGTTGAGGTAAGCTTATATTTAGGAACTCGGAGAGAATGATGTTGAGGTAGTCTATTACAATATGATATATTAATATCACTATTGTCACCTGAAAACTCGCATCATTTTCATGAATTCTTCTAATCCGAACGATCTGCTTCAAAAATTAACCACAGTGCTAGATAGTTATCAACCTGCTGACTGGGCTGACATTGTTCAATTACTCAATCAAATAAAAAATCGAAAGAAAGCGTCACCCGATTTGAGTATTGAAGACGCGTTAAAATTGTTTTCCAGGGGCACGGCTTTTATAACCTTCAGCTATGGTATTGATGGGGTTTCCATAGAAATTTCTAAATATGCTCACATTTTAAATAGTATTTTTGCTCCATTCGGAACTCCATCGATCCATTTAATTGGTGGCAAGTTCTATCCACAGGCAGAATCGGTCCTAAAACCTGAATGGCATCGATTTCAATTAGACGGGATTGATGGCTGGGACAAATGGGAAGATGGGAAATGGTTTAACGCTTTGTTCAAGGCAGAGATGAAGTCCAAAAGTTCTGAATCAGTTTTGCTAGCAAAAGAAATCTACCACCAAGCGGTTTCAATTGCAAAACTATTGGGGAAGTATTTCTTAGATAATCAAATAGCTTTGGTTATTCCAGTGAACTTTGCCTCGAATCCTGGAAATGTTGCTGCAATACTGGGATTGGTTTTTGCCACAGAAGCCCTTGAAACTTTTGTGCTGAATTCAAACCACGATTTTTATTGGGAAGATGGAAAACCACCTGCCATGAGAGAGATCGGGGAAAATCCGGGCGGTCGAGACCACTTTTTCAGAAATATCGACAATAGAGATTTTTTCTCACTGTTTGAATCCCTTTACCCTTGGAGAGGCAGCAGATGGTTACAAACCAACATCAATGCTCGACAATCCCGGAAGTTGATCAATAAATTTGGATTTTCCAAGAATGAAGTATTTGAACTGTCAACCTGCATTGCGGATACATTTTTTGAGCCTTTTAGTAGAAAAGATGTGTTGGATATCAGATTGCGAATGGCTCATATCTTATCTGACGGTTACCCAATTATGCGCCCGGTTCCGATTGACGATCATCTCGCTCGGGTAGACAAATGGATGAAAAAACAACCTCCGATCGTCCTTGGGATCCAACCTGGGTTATCTGTTGATCCCAAGTCTGAAGGCTTGATCATTCTGCTTCAACCTACACGAGTTGTCGCTCGAAAAAGGATTGAAAGAGACCTTGAACTGATCGGTGCGCTTTTCGATAACGACGTCTTCAAAGAAGAGTTTGAAAATAATCTAAACCGTCAATTGATTTTACACATTACTGGTCCAACTCCAAAAGAACATCAAAGGGATTTAGAAAACATTTTGTATACATACAAGAAAACAATTGGTGCCTTACCAGAAATGATTGCTAACCGAATATTCTTGACGTTTTCAACAGGGCATGAAAATCACCCTTCCTTCACAAAAAAACAATTTGAACCACTGAACATCGAAACGATCTATCGTATGGCAGATGTCGTAGTATTTCCAAGTGAGACTGAAGGACGAGGACTTCCGATAATTGAAGCCAGTGCTAGCGGAATCCCAATTATTTGTAGCCAATACCACCCTATAGAAGTATTTAATGATGTCATTGGTGTTGGATTGCCTGAAGAACTACAAATTCGCTATTTTAAATTTCCAGAAGGTAAGTTTGATCGAGCCTTCTTAGCAAGTGTGACTAATTTGCTAATAAATTCTGAAATTAAACGGGATGTAATTCTTCATAACAAAGAAGCTGTACGAACCCGCTATAGTGTCGAGGCCTTACGAAATAGATTTGAGCACTTATTACGTAAATTTTACGAATGAAATTGAGGAGTTCATATGCATATCGGGTTTATCGAAGATACTCATTTGCACGGTGGGACACAAATTTGGGTGACCGAAGCCGTACAAGCCTTTATCAATAAAAACCAGAATGTCTCACTGCTGGCACCCGAAGGCAGTTGGGTTGCCGAGCAGTGCCGTGATTTAGGAGCAATTATTTCAACCTATGATTGGGATGGAGTCGTCCATGAAGATACACACAATCAAGAAATATGGACGCAGGCCCTGAGCAAGTGTGATGTGGCTATTTGTACAGTGCATCCACCGAGAGAGGGTTTTCACTGTGCAGTATTTGCTGCCAGGTGTATTAAAGATGGGGGCTTGGCAACTCATCTGATTCCAAAAACGGGAACCATTGTGCCGGAGTATCTTCGCGAATTCTATTTACCAGACGAAACAATTAACTCTTCTGTAATAGCAATTGCAGATTTTACTCGTCAGTACTTGATAGGGACTTACAAGATTCCAGCTGAAAAGGTTGCCCTTGTTTATCAAGGCACAGAAACAGATCGATTTCAACACTCTGAGAGTGCCTGGAAAGAGGCTCAAAATCGATATCCACTGCCAGAAAATGCTGCCCCTATTTTGGGAAGTATTGGTTCCTTTGAACATCGCAAAGGACATCCAGTTCTATTTGAAGCCATGGAAGAGCTTGTTAATAACTCCCTGCCTAATGCCCACTTGATGCTGGTCGGTGATGGTCCTGATGAAGCAGCCCTGAAAAATATGGTCCAATCTTTGGGATTGGAGGAAAGTATCTCCTTCTTTCCCTTTACGGAAGATCCAAATTACGTGTTCGAACGAATCGATATGACGGTTTTACCCAGCCTGTACAAAGAAGGCCTTCCAAATGTACTGCTGGAATCGATGTCGATGGGTGTGCCTGTAGTCTCATCAAATATTGGAGGCGTACCAGAAATTGTGCTTGATGGGGAAACGGGATATATGGTCAAACCAGGGGATAAGACAGTACTCGCAGAGGCCATTTCCAAAATTTGGGTAGATCAAAATAAGTATCAAGAAATGAAAACCAAAGCCCGCAAATTGATACTAAGCCAATTTGATAAAACTAGCCAATTTGATAACTTTATTTCTCATTTTCATCAACTAAAAAAACCGACTGAAATTGAATCAATCGCCCTATCCGAAAGAGAGACTCGAATTAGAAGGGCGAAAAAGAAAAAGTAAGATCAAGAATTGGATAATGATACCTTTGTTAGAATTTAATTAACACAAGCACTAATAACTCCCCTTGACGTAATCCAGTAGTTATTGCCATCCAAAACACAGCTTGATTTCTTGTGCCTTCGATAGCAGCGAAGAAAGTCTTTACCTGATCGACTGTAAGAGTTTGTATTTCCTTGTGCTGTAATTTTGGTCGTGTAACTGCATGAGCAGGATTTCGTCCTATTAGGCCCCACTTTAGAGCTTGATTGAGTGCCTTGTGCAATATGGAATGTATAAGAACCACTGTCCTTCTGCTTGTTCCATGCTCTAGTTTCGCACTATAAAATAATTGGATTTGGTCAGGTCTTAAATCTTTTAACTTGATATTTCCCAGAGTAGGTGCGTAAAACGGTTAAAACGCACAGCTTAAACGGTCGATGCCGCACAGTGGG
>CAZCPP010000390.1:0-4016 GCA_964500655.1 uncultured Anaerolineaceae bacterium
CTACCCTTGGGCAGTTTTCCGCAAGGGAACTGCCCTAAATTTGTCTAAATGCGAGTAATAAATACCCCTTGGTAATGGCGCCATCCTTTGGTTTGAATTCTACGGGCTGGAAAAATAGACGTTTTGGACCGGCCGCTACATTACAGTTGGTGCCTTTCTTTACATCCGCATAGGCGATCTTGCTGTCCCCTACGCTTGCTTTTCCGCCAAGGGTGCGAGTGGCGAGAACATAATAGCCAAATTTTCCGGTCGTTGAGGTTCGATCGTCATACTGTTGTGAGCCTGGTGGTAATTGGGCAATGCGGTTAAAGCGCGGTTTGCCAGGATCGACCCGGAAGACCTCATAAGCGGTTTCATCCGTTGCGTTGTCTTTCCAGGTCAGGGTTATCTTGCATCCCTCGGTTGAAATGGCATTGAGTTCCGTAGGAGATTTTACCGATCCAAAATCGGGTGGAAGGACAGAGATGCGATGGTCTGGGAACAGGCTGGGATCCACCTGGTCCAGACCTGGCCCGGCCTGGGATATGGCACCTGGTGCAAATTTGTCTATGTGCGCGGGGGCGATTCCCGGCCCCTGCCATTGGACGCCTCCCTGGTTGGGGGGGATTTGAACTGCGCCGCCCTGCGCCGGGCATAAGTTCACGGTAACCGTGTAGAGCGAACTGATGCTGACCTTACCGTCTTTGTCATGGGCTTCTACCAGTACTTCTACCTTGCCGCCATCCTGGCCAAAGAGGGTTTCGGCGTCCTTTTTGACGTCGACACTGCCCTTGTATTCGCCGGCAGATAGCTGCATGGCGACCTCAGGCTTTTTTGTTTTGGTGCCTGCTTTGTTGATATAAGAGTAGGTTAAATTTACCTTTGAAACGGTATTGGCGGGCTCGATTTTGGCAGTGACATTGACCACGGACGCCTCTGTTGTGCACTTCTGCCCGTAATAGACCGGACTGGGACTGACGCTGGCGGTCTTTACACTGATTTGCTTGGAGGGATTGGACGGATCCGGAGCTTTTTGTTTTTGAACATTTTGCTGCTGTTGATTGACCGGTTGAGCTCCCGCTTGTGGGGGCACGGCGGCCTGGGCCGGATTCTTTGGGGGTACAGGGACAATAATCACCTGGCCAGGCTGGACCGGGCCAGCGCCCAATTGGGGGTTTGCCTGCCGGATGCTATCGACACTGACACCCAATCTTGAGGCGATATTTTCGAGAGTATCACCTTCCTGGACCACGTACTGGGCATAATCCTGGGTGGAGACATTCGAATCGGCTACTGTAACATAATGTATGGCTGATTCTCCCAGCTCACCCAGGCCATTGTATGCCCGTGCCATCAGGGCGTAGGTCCCGGGCTTTACTGCAGCTAATGGGTAGTTAAGGGTAAGGGGCGTGAGGCCGCCCGCTTCAGGGCTTTCCTGTCTCAACACTACGGTGTCGTCAACCCACAGGTCCAGCCGGACTACTCCATTTTCATCATCCGCGTAAGCGGATATTGGGAAGGAGGCACCTGTTTTCACCTCTGTGCCGTTGGCCGGCTCCTGGATGCTGACCGCTGGGCCTGATAATGTTGCTGCACCACCTTGCCAGGGCAGGTTACCGAAGAAGTAAAAGTAAGCCCCGGCGGTGATGATTGCTCCCAGGGCGAATACACCCAGGGCACCGAAAATTATGCAAGTTCGGCTTTTTTTCTTTGCTGTCGATTTCATACTGTCCATTCCTTCCTTCAAATTGATTAAGATTGTAAAAAAGTATATTCCTAATTACTGCCTGTTATTGGCAATGAGAATCACGCTTGTATTCAATCTTTTCGAATCCAGCCCGACCGCTGTTGTCCATTTGCATCAATCCTGCAAATGCTCCGGCATAAAAATAGGTGCCTACAAATTGTTCTGTGCCCGCCTGGTTGATAACCGTAAATTTGACTGCATAGATCCCGGGTTGGCGGTTATCTAAGCTGTAGGTGCCGTTATCAACCCAATGGCCGTTGAGGTAGAAATCAAAACTGCCATTCGAGTAAAAACAAAAACCGGCAAAATCGCCCGTCCCATCGAGTATCGGCCCCACAAAAGCGCCCTGGTCGACATAATTGGTCAACAAATCATATATGCTGGGATCGCTGATAGTTACCTGGTTGGGCGCACCCGAAAAAGTTTCCACTGGTAATGGTAGCAGGATTTGCGGTGAGCCGCCTGACCAAAAGCCGTTGGAGGCACCGTAGGCATGATCGCCAGCATCCAGACCAGATACTTCTAACCATCCACCTTGTTGAATTGTTTGTGCTTCTGTCAGGATGACTTCCTGATTGTCAATAACCAGTGAAGCGATCAGATGCGAGCTGTTATTGATGAATTTCACCGATCCGCCTCCGGCTGCTCCCGGGTTAGCAGGTTGATTGTTGGCAGCTGGTGGTTGTGCAACTGCACCTGGACAAAACCCAACCGTGACAGTGTTGATGACGCTGTTGGTTATGGTATTTATTTTATCTTTGACCTCAACCCAGAATTCCAGCAAACCATCATGATCCACGAGTGTCAGCGGACCCTCTATTCCAGCGTCGATCACGCCTTCATAATCGCCGACGCCTAACAACCACATCTGTTCACTACCGTTAAAGGTCATACCGTTGGGATCGATAAAACGATACTTGAGAGTCGCTTCTTGAATTTGATCGAGAGGATCTAGGGTGGCGTGCACACCAAGTTGCATGGCTTCCCCGGCGGAGCAAAAACCGAAGTAGACGATATTTTCCGGTAAATGCCCTATATTGCTGATGGAAACTTGCGGCGCCGGTTGACTGGGGGCGGCTGGTTGGTTGTTGGGTTGGGGAGGGGGTGCTGGCTTGGTAGGGATGCGCGTGGGTGTTGGTTCGCCCTGCGCTGGCGCGCCTGGTGCGGCTGGCTGCGCAGCGGACGGGTCTTGCTGGGCTGCCCCGGCTGGAACGAGCCCACCTTGGGGACCTGGTGTATGCAGGGCAGCTTGGACCGTCATCGCAACCTGAGTAAGGTTGGCAGCATCACCGCTTGCCGGGCTGTAGGGGGTACAGGCAACCAGAAACGCCAGGATCATCAAGATTGCGCTTGTGTGGGCGAATATTCGGCGTGTGTGTTTTCTCATGATCGTATCCCTCTCCTCTGGGCGGCTTACGCCCACTCATCAGGGTATAGTGCTTGGGCAGGATATCACTTGTTGGCGTACAAAGTTATTCCGTTATGCGCTCACAGGCCTTTGCCAGGTGATTCAATAAATCCAGTAGGAATAACAGATAAGATATGTCTGTTTCAACGTACCTTTTTTCAAAGATGAGTTGATCCTCTTTCAATACAATTTTTAGCGAGCGGGCTTGCAGTAAGTGCCTG
Organism: uncultured Anaerolineaceae bacterium; assembly: GCA_964500655.1. Lineage (GTDB taxonomy): Bacteria > Chloroflexota > Anaerolineae > Anaerolineales > Villigracilaceae > JAABUE01. The sequence continues at coordinate 3,356 of CAZCPP010000390.1, forward strand.
CGCAGGCTGCCCTGCTTGAACAATTCGTGCACGAAGGATTCAGGTTGGCTCTTGATTACGAAACGGCTATCGAATTCCGTGTCGTCAATTTGGATGTCTTGCATTCCTAGTGACTTGGCGATTCCGCTGAATAATCCTTCGCCGCTAATAGAAAGAAAAGCTCCAATTGAATTATTTATCTCCAGCGCGAGAACGGTGTAGGTAGTTCTGCTCCGTCTTGTACCACGACGGACGGTGTAGAGACGCGTATTCCGCCCGCGGAATTCCCCGCTGATCGAAGGTCGCCTGGTAAATGTGCCTGGCGTGAAAGTTAGACCGGTTTGAGTAGCCAATTCTTCCCAGGCCTTGCTTTGTGGTCCCTGACTGGCTCGCACAACGAAGAGGATGACAATCACCATGAGCGCGCCGAAAATGCTGGTTGGGCAGCACAACCAGGCGAGGGTTCCCAGGATAGTGATGAGATTGATGAAGAGATCGTTGAAGTCCATTGTGGTTATGTGATACTAGTTTGGTGTTAAACGAGAAGCATGGCAATACCATTAAAAGGGAAAATAGTATGCGTCTGTGTACCAGTAAGAAATCCCCGCAACTTATGAATACTATCTGATTCTTTGGTTTTCCCTAATGGTTATTGGTAAAAATTTCAAAAAGGGTGTTATTT
>CAZCPP010000391.1:0-4010 GCA_964500655.1 uncultured Anaerolineaceae bacterium
TCGGTTTGCTTGCGTTCGGTGACATCTGTGAACGACCCCCACATGCAAATCAATTTTCCATTCTCAACAACGCCAAATGCATTGTTAAGAAAGTATCGAATTGATCCATCTGGTTGCTTTGAACTTCCCTCACCATCTTTTATGCTATATCCATTTTCAATTGTTGAATAAAACAGCTTATCAACACTCTCTGGAACAGCCTTAAAAAGTTCTGAAAAACTCTTACCGATTACATCATCAGGTTCTTCATATCCGTATGAGAATGCACAAGCCTTGTTACAGTTCACTAAGGTGCACTTATACATTAACTTTACTTGTTCTTCAATTGGTAAATCAATTGGTATGGGATTATCAAATCCATAGCAGAACATTGCGCCTGATGACATCTCAATTAAGGAGCGTAGATAGATATCGATTTTTTTTCTAGTATCTACTGTCGCCACCGATTGGTTTTCAGAACCTTCCAGCACGGATACGCGCCGGCGCAATCCTTCCAATTCTTCAACCAGCTGCGCTTTGGTTTTCCTTTGATCATTCATATTGAGCTCCACTGATGGTATACCATCCGGTCAATAATTATTTCTTCAGAAAGGTAGTGCGTATATTTCAAAATCTCAGTGATTTTCATAACTCATTTTCGAATAAAGCAAGTATTGCACTATTTTTACCAAAATAGTGCTCACAAAAAAATAACTGTTGTTTCTACATTGTATTTTATATAGTGGTTAGTTTCATTACAATAGAGCAACATTTTCCCATTCAAGTTGTAATGCAGATGAAGTTAGAAAATTCATTATTGGCGACACCTTAGAGCCTAACCTCACACTACCTCATTCGATCCTTTACGCACTGGCAACCAGAGTGTAAAGCAGCTGCCTTTGCCAGGGATGCCTTCGCTGGTCGCTTTTATGGTGCCCCCGTTGGCTTCCATCAATATCTTGCTGATCGTCAGACCCAGCCCAATACCGCTTATCTTGGTGGTGAAAAGGGGTTGGAAGAGCTTTAGCATATTCTCTGATGATATCCCTGTTCCTGTATCCGCAATGGTAATCTCAATCCCGCCTTGAAGTTTTTTTACCTCTACTGATAAAGTGCCTCCATTAGGCATGGCTTGGCAGGCGTTGGAGATCAAATTATTCATAACATGAGTAATATGTAATGGATCAACCCAAACTGGTGCAAGGTCACCAGGAATCTGGGCATTAAATGTGATCCCGTCAGATATTGAAGTCTTCTCTACGCTTTCAGTAATTATTTTATCTACAGGGATTGATTGACGGTCACTGGCTTTGATACTGGCGAAATCAAGTAAGTCGGTAACGATCTTGGCAGCATTTTTGGCTTCGAAACCAATCATTTCCAGGTATTCTTTGGTTCGAGAATCAACATCTGATAACTCCATATTAAGGAAATGAACCGCATTGGTAATCACTCCCAGCGGATTGCGCAATTCATGCCCTACGTTGCCGGCCAATTGACCCAGCACCGCCAGCTTTTCCTGACGGAAGAGTTTTTCCTGTGCCTCGCGCAATTCTTGCGTTCGGTCTGCTACCAATTCCTCCAGATGGTCAGTGTGATTTTGCAGTTCCAAGGTTCGCTGCTGAACCTTATCTTCGAGCGACAGAGTATATTCTTGCACTTGCTCGCGCATATCTTCGAAAGAGTTCGCTAGTTCTCCAATCTCGTCCGATCTCTTGACCAAAATTGGTTGGTTATAACTGCCGTAGCTGATTGCATCGGCGGCAGCTTTGAGTTTTTGAATGGGCGTAATTATGATAGCATTCAAAGACCAATATAAAACACCCAGAGTAATGATACCTCCCAAAAACCATCCAATAATCAACGAGCTATCTAGGGGTGAATCTTTGGATTCCATTACACTGACACTGATGCCGCCTCGCACATCTCCAACCTCATACCCCTGCCAGCCGTGGCATCGCAAACAACTTTTTTCAACGTATAAGGGCGCCATATACCGAAATATGCGTTCATCTCCGGTTTCTTCAAATTGCCAAGTTTCACTTTTGCCCTGCTCAAACTTTTGTAAGGCCTGGGTTTCGAAATCGTCTGGCGCGTTATTAGGGTTGACCAGCTCCAGGCTGGTTATGTGAAAATAAAAATTTCCCTGGGATTCCGCCAGGGCAGATAGTTCGCGCGTGACTAAAGCCGGATTTCGCAGGGTATACGTTTGCCCATTGGTATCTTGAATATCTACAACCAGGCCTGGAATTTCGAGCAAATATTGGTTGGTTTCAATGCCCGGATCTTTTCGAACAAACACACCCCCATGAAGCGCCACCCAACGCCTGGTGATCACAATTTGTTGAAAAAAAGCCCTGGATTGTGCCAGGAGTCCTTCTGTTGCGGCTTGATCCAAGGCGCGAGCGTAGATTAAGTAAGTAGTAAGGCTGGCTAGTGCCAGGATTAATCCACAAATCAATAAGATTCTGGCTCGGATAGACATATGTCAGGTTCCCTTGATGTTAACGCTATATCTTCATTCAAGTCCATATGCTCAATGAGTCTTGCATATTTTTTGTATCAGCTATGGCCGCGATTAAGGTCAACAATAGATCGATATCCAGCGGTTTGGTCATCACCGTCTTAATACCTTGTTCCATTCCTTGTTTGATAATATCATCCGCGGCATAGGCGGTCATTAAAATGGTTCCCGGTGGATTTTTAATTTGTTGGTAGAGTTCAACGCCGTTCATGTCCGGCATTTTTACGTCGGTCAGTAAAACATCGATATGTTCTTTCTGGAGAATCTTAAGAGCTGCCTTGCCAGAGAAGGCAGTATAGACTCCATAGCCCTTTGCCTCCAGGATATCTGCCAGGGTTTTGGTCATGGATGGGTTGTCATCAACAATCAGAATGTGAGTTTTTTCGCTCATACCTAGGTCTCACCAATTGGCATAATCAGTGTGAAAACGGTACCTTTACCAATTTTACTTTCAACGCGAATACGACCATCGTTAGCCTGCACCAGCTTGCTGCTGATTGCCAGTCCTAAACCAATCCCTTGCTGCTTGGTCGTAAAGAGTGGCTCGAAGATTTTATCAATATCATCCGGTGAAATTCCTACACCAGTGTCGCTAACGGCCAGGTTAATAAATTCTCCATCCATATGCGCTTCAAAGAATAACTTCCCGCCCTCGAGCATGGCTTGATAGGCATTATCAACTAAGTTCCCAAGTACTTGCTCGATCTGGAGGGAGTCTACAAATAATGGCGGAAGGTCATCAGGGATATCCACCTTGGTGGTCACGTTGTCAGGGGCGGGATGCTGGGATAAAACGGCAGCAACTAACTTAGAAGCCTGAGCAGGAGAGCGATCCGCGGATTTTACACGGGCGAAATCGAGCAGGTCAGAGATGATCCTGGTAGCATTTTTTGCCTCTGAATCGATCATTTGCAGGTGTTCTTGAGTTTTTGCATCGGCGTCTGTTAATGTCATGTTCAAGAAATAACTGGCGTTGGTGATCACCCCCAATGGATTGCGTAATTCGTGGCCTACTCCACCAGCCAGTTCACCTAACACAGCTAAACTCTTCTGACGGAAAAGTTTTTCCTGAGCATCCCGCAGTTCGCGGGTGCGTTCGGCTACCATAACTTCGAGATTCTCAAAGTAAGCTCTTATTTTTTCTTCTGCCTGTTTCCTTTCTGTAATGTCCAGGAACATAGCAACCATCTTTCCTGGCTCCGTCTGGAAGGCATGTACTTCGAAGGCTCCTGAAATCTTTTCATCCTTGTAATCGATCTGTTCCGTATGCCAAGACTCCCCCTGTGCAGCAGCACGGCGATATCGCTCGGGTACCTCTGTCGCGACGAGAGGAGGAAATGCCTCTTCGATGGTTTTCCCGATGAACTGACTGTTATCTACGCCGAGAATTTTGTCTGCTGCAGGATTGGCATCCTCGAAGACCAACCTGTCATCAGATCCAAGGTGATACATATGCCAGGGCTTTCTTAAAGTAAGGTATAAGGGTTGAAAAAAGAGACCTTCCTCG
>CAZCPP010000392.1:0-4009 GCA_964500655.1 uncultured Anaerolineaceae bacterium
TTGAAAACCCTGCTTGGTGTTAACTCAATAAACTAACATGGGAATCCAGGTTAGGGAAATGTGGACGTGTAAAACCTACCATCAAAAAGAAAGGTTTCTTCTTTTTGGCAGAACCCTGTATGTAGTCGACAGCCTTTCTGGCGATAACCCCTTCAATCTCTTTGCGATACTCAAAATCATAATCTCGAACTTCCCTGGCTTCCCCCGGTCCATTTGCTTCCAGAATCTTAGGTGTGAGTGCTTTTTGAAAAGCTTCCGGAGCGCCGGCGGTTTTCATGTTTTCCGCGTAGACAACCTGATCCGTTGTCCCTTTAAAACCTACCAGCCATTGATCAAATCCCTGATTTTGAGGTTGACTTTTTGATGCGGGGCCTAAATGCCACTTGCCCGCATATGCAGTATTATATCCAGCAGACTTAAAAAGTTTGCCTAACGTAAAATCACCTTCATCCAATCCACCGGCCGCACCAGGGACAATAATAAGAGACATGCCATTGCGAATGGAATACTGTCCTGTCATCAACGCGGCTCTCGATGGGGTACAACCAGGCTCGACGAAGAACTGGGTGAAACGCATGCCTTCTGAAGCCAGTCGATCGATGTTCGGAGTTCGAATGCCGCCTCGTGTTCCACCGTTATAAACTGATAGATCACCAAATCCGAGATTGTCAGCCAGCATGAGGACCACATTGGGTTTATGTCCTGCATGGGTAGTGGTAACGATGAGAATCATTACTAAAGAGACTAGCAAAGTTTTCATTGTAATTTTCATTCCAATTTGCCTCCTTTAAAAAATGCGAATGTCGAATGGAAAAGCCTATATGTTCGTAATTATTAAATATTTCCAAATTCGTTATTGGATATTCGATATTCTCCTTTCCTCACGGCGTATACCAAATCGGGCTTGTATAGGCGCGTTCCTGGTGCTTGAGCCACTTGTTCGGCTTGACGAGCGCTTCCTTGGGCAACTCTACGCCAAGTGCCTTACGGTCATAGGCGAGCCAGGTCGGCGTCGGGATCTCGAGGACACGCACATAGTAGAAGGCACGCTGGCTTGGGTCAAAGGCGGGATCTTTCCAGTATGCGGCCATAAGGGCGTTGCCAATGGTATTCGTGAAGGTCGCGTTGTTGTTGTCGACCGTATCGCCTACCAGAGTCTTGCAGCGGCCGTCAGGTCCGATCTTGCGTCCGTCCGAGACTGCGATGTCATAGATCCTTTCTTGCGCTTTGCCGTTCTTGTCGAGCCAGCCTTTGACGATCTGGATACGATCGAGGTTAGCGCCATCGGAATCGCGCAGGGCGCGAACCATGAACGTCGGCGCCTGGCCACTGGCTGCTTTGGAAAGATCGCCGGACCAGACCACATCATAGACCTTCTCATGTGTTTTGCCGTTACTATCCATCCACCCTTTGATGATTTGAATTCGATCAAGGTTACCGCCAATTGGATCCCTCAGTGCATACGCCATAAATGAAGGGGCTTTGTTTCCCTTTCGTGCCGACAGATCGCCGCCCATGGGCACACCTTTCTGGTACCCCGTAAACGCTGGACTGCGGCTTTCAATATCCGCATCGGTGAAATCCCAGCCACCGAAGAAGCGTACCATCATGCGGCTGCCCGTCGTGGCATAGACCTCCTTGCGCTCCATGGCATCGAAGATGGATTCCCGTGTGTTCTCCGATGCCCAGACTGCAGCAAGACCTGAAGACACCTGTGCCCAGCCCATAATGGTACCTTTCTCATTCGACATGAACGGATGCCCCATACGCTTTGGACTCGGTTCAGCACCCGAATGCTTGCCAAAGAAATTATCTTCCTGAGCAGTCGCTAACCCAGTGTGGCTATCTGTTGAACCGACCAACCCGAATTTGTAAGGATTTGTGCCCAAACGTGTTTCTAACGCTAATCCTCTTTTTAGAGCTTCTCGAGCATACTCACCGGCAATCATGTCGTCGGTCTTAACCGTAGGAGGATCATCAAGGTTACCAATATCCCAGGTCTCGTAATCGGCAAATTCGTCCTCTGGTGACAGGAGCGGATGCGCTTCGCCATCACCCTTGATCTGCGTAACCTCATACAACGGTTCCCACTTGCTACGTTGCGTTACATATCCTTCATCAAGTTTTTTCCCGTTGTATTGCGCCTCAAATGGAAACATGATGCCATTGGAAAGATTTCCGTTATGTGCAATGGCCAAAATATCCCCACCTGTCTTTTCTTCATACATATTCAACCATTTCCAGAGTTCCCGCGGGTTCTCGCTGCCATGGGGAGGCGTAGTCGTGTAGGGAACCATTAGCGAGCCCTTATCGGCGCCATCGCGGTAGATGACGACACGATGCATATTGTTACCCTTGATGAGAGACGTCCACTCATACCCTATAAATGCCGTAAAACTATGAGGATCGTTATACTCTTCTGCTGCATCAATTGTCCGTTGCCAGATAGATTTAAAGGGCTTAGAATCAGGGCTATACATTAGCCTCTCAGGAAATTTTTGATTCGCAAACAAGCTGATAATCTCATAGGCGACACCGACACCCTTTCCCTCTTGGATCCGATTATACCAATCCTTGGCCTGTGGATCACTCATGAGGTGCGGCTTTCCTGCTATTAGATCCGTGAAGAAACCCATGTTGTCGGAATGATCCGCTACAACCAGCCAATCCAGCGGGCGGGAAAGCTTCACTGGAATGCCTGTCGAGGAAACAACCTCCTCACCACGTGCAAACCGATAGGCGTCTTCAGGTTGGAGCCGAGCACCAAACGCCCCGGCATCGAACGAGTTACCGGTATGCAAGTGGGAGTCGCCCCAAAGAGGACGGCTTGGAAAACTGCGTCCGGCATAAGGCGAGTAACTCTTACCGGTGTATGCCTCCGACAGAACTTCTTCCGGATTCTTCGGCGGAGCCATTTCAGAAGCATTAGTCGGTAAAGTTAAAGCGATAACACCCAATAACAACATTACAACCAAAATAGACTGAATGACTTTTTTCATAATCTTTCTCCTTTTCTAGTGATTAGCATTTCATTCTTTTCCAAAATGATACTGTTCGCTGGATAAACCAGAATGCGGCCAGAGAACCGATAGAATAAGCCGGTACCTGCTTTACCCACACAGGCCATCCAAATCGTGCTTTTTGGATTATCCATGCAACAACAAGGGCCCCTGATACAAACATCAGCTGTCCGATCTCAACTCCTACATTAAAGAAGAGCAGGGCCAGCGGTATGTCTGATTGAGGCAGTCCGACTTCAGTCAGTGCCCCTGCAAAACCGAATCCGTGTAAAAGGCCGAAACATAGCGCAACAAGACAGGGCGCTCTTGTCGTAAGCCCTGTCTCCCCCCTGCGTTGTTTGGCTAACTCCGAAGCAAGAAAAATAATGCTGAGAGCTATGACCGCCTCTACAGGCGCCTCGGGCACATGAACGAATCCGAGGGTTGCCATGGCGAGTGTCACGCTGTGCGCCAGAGTAAATGAGGTAATTGCCTTTATCAAAAGCCTGATGCTCCGGACTATCAGGAGCAATCCCAGCACAAATAGCAGATGGTCAAATCCTCCGAGTATATGCTCTATCCCGAGTAGAAGATAGGAACCGGCAACCCTAGATTTTGATGCTTTTTCCGGTATGAGAAATGAGGGGGAGTCAGGACGAAGGACGGTTGTGTGCATCCTTCCATTTATTAACTGGATTCTTAGAAGGGTACCTGTCTGGGTCGCTGACAGGCCGTCAATAAGAATTGTTTCGTTGATCATGCCGCTGCTGCCGCAATCAACCAGCCAACGTTCCACTGCTCCGCTTGCCAATGTCTGGATTACAGGCTCTGTGATATTTTGACAACTTGATGGCAGCTGAGGATTAATATTCATCGGCCGGCTGCCAATGAAAGGTCTTTTCCACAAAATACTGAACTTGCCTGCACTCTGTTCGTTGATCTCCAGATACTCAGGCTGAACCCCAGCGTTGCATAAAAGTTTGACATTTTACTACCCTTGGATCACGCTG
>CAZCPP010000393.1:0-3989 GCA_964500655.1 uncultured Anaerolineaceae bacterium
AACCTGTGCGACTTACTCCGTTTAAGGTGTTCGGCTTGCTCCGTTTTATGCAATTCTCGAATTCGGTTAGAATTACTTGGTGATAGTTGTATCGAAAGGAGATTTAAACATGCAAACAATGAAGTTACTGGTCATCATAATGTTACTGTCAGTGATAGTACTAAGTGCATGTGGAAGTGGTGAAGTTGTTATACCCACGGTAGATGTGGAACTGGTCAGAACGTTGGCCGTCATGACGTATCAGGCGCAACTGACCCAAACTGCTTTTGTGCTACCATCAGCTACACCCTTGCCTACCAACACCCCGATTCCAATCGTCACTTTTTCATCACCAGGGGGATCTGAAAATACAGCTAACACACCACCCAGTAATGAAAATTCACAGGATTGTTATGGATTGGCTTATGTAAAAGATATAACCATCCCGGATAACACACCGGTTACTCCAGGACAGTCTTTCACCAAAACCTGGTTAGTGTCCAATAACGGTACTTGTGACTGGGAGCCAGGATTTATCTTTAATGTGGTTGGAGGCGACGTAATGAACGGAGTGGCAGTGACTCTTAATCAGACTGTGCAACCAGGGCGCCAATATGAGTTTTCTGTGCCGATGGTTGTGCCTACTGATGCGACTGGAGAACTAAAAGGCACTTGGCAATTATCTGATACGAACGGCAACTTCTTTGGTCAGGGAGTTTACGTACTTGTCGATGTCGCCAGCGGAACTCCTGCCCCAACAGATACGCCTATACCGACTGCCACAGGCCACACCATAGTTGCCATTATGCTATAATAAAATTTAGAGATAAAAGGAGATTGCTATGGCCGAAAAGAAAACCAGCCAAAAGAAATATGATAGTCATATTCCTGAAGAAGCTCGAGAACATTTTCGCGCTGCTCGCGGGGAAATGCGGGCAGGTATGAAAACTATACTCCCTGAAGGATTTTTTGAGCATGGAACTAGCGCTCGTCGCGAGATGTTGTTAGCCTGGCGCAGTATTCTGGATTCAGCTATCGAACGCATCGACGAAAAAGCTTAACTAATTCTACACTTAACATCTATACCACGGAGATATGGGTCTGTGCCCAACATGCTCCGTGGTTATTTTTTTCTCTTATTACCAAATAAAATCCACAATAGAGTCAATCCGGAGGTTCCAAGCAAGACATTTCCAAAAGTGAAATTTCCAGCATTGACCAACATCACGCTGCCTATCAAGAAAGCGACAAATATAATGCTCCCATTCAGCCTGTTGACCGACTGGGTCAAGGATTGCATCTCACGGTTGATCTCAGGTGATTGGACTATCAATCCACCGCTCTCGGCCTGAGAAAGCACACGACTTGCCTGACCAGGTAAAGCCAGTAATGATTGCAGTAGCCCACCTAATTCATCTAGCCAAAAGTCCAGGCCTGACATTCTCTCTTCTTCCACCAATTTGCGAGCATAAGGTTCCAGTTGCAACCAAAAGTTGAAATCCGGTTCCAAGCCCGTACACATCCCAGATAGGATGGCAACTGTGCGTGCCAGAAAGAGCAGGTTTTGCGGTACCTGAAATGGCATCCCCAGCATCAGATCGCGATATTGATGTGCAAACCGACGGATTTCATCAGCGCTGATATTCCTGATCTCTTGTATAGACATACCCCAGAAACGGTTAAATACCTCCGCTTCGGCCTGCTCGATCAATTTCAGATCTGCGCCTGGCAGCAACATATCCAGCATCTGGTAGGCCTTAACCACGCGTGATGCGTCTCGCGTCCCCACCGCGATTACTAACTCGCGCAAGCTATCTCGCAGCGAATCAGGCACTCGTGCAACCATGCCGAAATCAACAAAAGTCAGCTGCCACTTTACCGGCTCACCATCTTCTGTCGGTAGAGGAGTTACAAATAAATTCCCCGGATGCGGATCGGCATGCACGAATCCATCTTCAAAAATTTGTTGCATGTAAGTGCGCAGCAGTCGTTCGGCAACATCGCCCCGATCTATCCCTGCAGCGGCGATCGCTTCATAATCAGTGATTTTGATAGCGTATACATCTTCAAGGGTCAACACGCGCAGAGTGCTCAATGAGCGCACCACACGTGGAACGTGTACGTCCGGATCATCGACGAAATTCTCGTAAAACCTTTCGGCATTATCAGCTTCTTTTTCATAGTCAATTTCTTCGTATAGCGTAGACGAAAATTCATCCAGCAAAGCAGGCACATCGGCATGTTTTCGGATGGGGCGGTAACGCATCAACCAGGTGCCCACCCTTCGGAGCGCAGACAAGTCTACTTCTACGATGGACGCGATATGTGGACGCTGAATCTTTACGACTACATCCTTAAAACTCGCCCCTTCCTTCGATTTCAACTTGGCGCGGTGTACCTGACCGAGTGAGGCGGCTGCCAGCGGACCCCGGTCAAAGATGGCGAATGTTTCTGATAATGGAGTTTTTAATTCAGCTTCGGCCAAAGCTTGGATATCTTCAAAATTTTCTTCCGGGACTTCATCCTGTAAGTTGGCTAACTCGTCAGTAACTTCAGGTGGCAGGATGTCTAATCGCGAAGACAAGAACTGACCAACTTTGATCATTACACCCCCCATTCGGATTGCTAAAACGCGAAAACGGACTGCCTCGCGGCGAAAACGTTTACCCCGTGTACGACGTACCCAGCCACGCAGGCCGATAAAACGGATAATGAGTTCCCAGAGAATGAAGCGGGTGATGACCCCCGCGAAAAAGGTCAGGATGCGGACATAGCGACCGCGCAGGCGAGATTGTTTCATAGCGACTCCTGTTATGAGGACTTGATTGTAACATTGCTTGCTTTATAATTTAGGAAGTACCCCATATGGGAGCATGAAAAGGAGAAATCAGCATGGCTTCAAGAAAACGAATAAAGAGGAAAAAGAAACGCGCTGCTCGAAAAATGGATAGCATGCAAATGGTGGCTGTTGGTGTAATTGTATTAACGGTTATATTGATCGCCTGGTTGGCTGTGCCTGGTGGAACAGGACAAGATGGTGAGGTAGTAAACGCACCAGCGATAACGGCCAAGCAATATGATGCCCCACCAACGATGTCTATCGATACGAGTAAACAGTATTATGCTATCGTAAAGTTAACCAAGGGTGGTGAGTTTACCCTCCAGCTTTTCCCAGATAAAGCGCCTATCACAGTCAACAATTTTGTCTTTCTAGCGCGTGATGGCTATTTCAATGGAACCACTTTCCATCGCGTTTTGCCTGATTTCATGGCTCAGGGCGGCGACCCGACCGGTACCGGTGGGGGCGATCCTGGATATAGCTTTGAGGATGAAATAAGTAACTTGAGTTTCGATAAACCAGGTATTTTGGCGATGGCAAATTCCGGGCCAAATACTAACGGTAGCCAAATTTTTATTACCTATGCACCAACGCCCTGGCTGGATGGTTTACACACAATCTTTGGACAGGTAACCGAAGGGATGGAAGTGGTGGAGAACCTGCGCACACGCGATCCACAACAAAATCCAGATTATCTCGGAGATGCGATAGAGAGTATCATCATCGAAGAGAAGTAAGCAAAAAAACCTCCAGCCAACTTGGGTTTTTTAATCCCATAACGGAGGGATTAGAATGCGCAGTCGTCCGGTTGCGGTGGAATTCGCTCCAGTTCGGACCAAAAGCTTGCTTCTGTCTCAGCAGGTAAAAATCCATCCAGAACCGAACCTTTCATTAACCTACCCCCATATCCGGCGGTATTCATATGGGCACGGACATAAACCAAAGTGTCTTCAGCAATCTCGATAGGCCCGCCAGAGCGGAAGAAAGGTTGCTCGCTCATATGGCTATGTAACAGTATGCGTCGGTAGAGCAGTTGACCATCTTCATTGAAGACCTCCCACCAGTCAGCGTATTGCTCACAGCCCGTATCCGGGCTAGCCACTTCAACTGCGAATTGATAACTGATGTTACGCGGCTTTGAGCAGTTGGAGTTCATCATAAGCACTTCTCA
>CAZCPP010000394.1:0-3246 GCA_964500655.1 uncultured Anaerolineaceae bacterium
GAGGGGTTAGCAATAATGAAAAAAATGTAAAAAATGATAGAACATACCGCGATTTCGTCCAGATTGCTGATCTAGCTGCTAATACGTATAGTTACATTGATGACACTCTTCAACTCAACCACACTTATGAATACAGAATTCATGCATATACAGATCTAAATAATTCTACGGAGATTACAGAAACATTCGATAATACATTTCCAGCACCTGATAACCTTCAGTATGAACATTTAATGATATCTTCGATTCAATTATCCTGGGATGATAATAGCAATGGAGAGGAAGGTTTTAAAATTGATAAAAAAGTTGGAGCAACCACTTGGCAAGAGGAATATGGAGCAGTTACTGAAAATGATACAACTTGGACAGATAATAATGCAGAGATAAATGAGATTTTACAATATCGAGTTTATGCATTTAGCGGAAATAACAATTCACCCTCGATAGAAACAGGTGAGATTGTTAATTCAATACCAGCACCCGAAAACCTGACCTACACTCTCGAAAACATATCGTATCCAACTGCTGATATACATCTTGACTGGGATTATTCCATGGGCGGTATTGATGGCTTTAAGGTGAAGAAAAATGGTACTCTTTTACCTGAAGTTATTCCTGCCGGAACTACAGAATGGACAGATATTGGAGTTAATATTGAAAACAGCAATACGTACCAGGTGCTGGCTTTTTACCAAACATATAATTCTGCTTTTTCGAATGAAGTGTCAGCTTCAATATCGTGTACAGATTATGATGGTAATGAATATGATGTAATTCTTATTGGTGATCAGATATGGATGGCAGAGAACCTGAAAGTAACGCATTACAGAAATGGCGATGAAATTGAAAATGTGACAGATGGCACTCAATGGGCTAACCTTACCACAGGAGCTTATTGCTACTATGATAACAACGCTGCCAATGGAGATATTTATGGTGCTCTATATAATTGGTATGCAGTAGCAGAGGATGATACGCGCGGTTTAGCGCCGGAGGGATGGCATGTGCCAACTGATGATGAGATAATGATATTGGAAATGGAACTTGGCATGAGTCAGAGCCAGGCAAATAGTACAGGCTATCGTGGAACCAATGAAGGCAGCAAACTGGCAGGAAATGCAGCCTTGTGGAATGATGGAGCATTGGAAAATGATCCTGAATTCGGCAGCAGCGGCTTTGACTTCCTTCCGGGAGGGTACCGCGACTACTACTATGGGTCCTTCAGCAGTCTGGGCTTCTACGGCGGCTTCTGGTCGGCTACAGAGAACAGTACGAGTACCGCCTGGTACCGCCTACTCAATTACGGTGGCACACGAGTGTACCGCGGCGACAACGGTAAGCGGAGCGGGTTTTCAGTACGTTGTATCAGTGATTAGGATATTGACTATTTGGCTATTTGACTATTTAAACCGTTGCGTTCTCGCAACGGTTCGAGAAATTTTTTATAAGATAAGTGTCTAAAAGGTGAAATTGATTGGCAAGATATGATGAACTACCTGTTTATAAAGCAAGTTACGATCTACTGGTAGAGATATTTCAATTCACAAAGAACTTTAATCGTGAATTCAAATATACAATAGGTGAGAGTTTGAAAAAGGAAACTATTGAGTTGATAACTCTGATCTATAGGGCAAACAGCCGTAAAGACAAGTTCCAGGTTTTGCAGGAAGCACGAGAAAGAATCGAAGTGATAAGATTATTTATTAGGTTATTGAATGACTTAAAACAGATAAGTCTGAAGAAATTTGTGTTCATAAATAAACAAATTGAGAATGTATCAAGGCAGCTTACAGGCTGGCAAAAGAAAATGAAGTATGATGGTGAAAAGACTAATGAATGAATTAGCGGGAATCACTATCGGCTACGGTTATGGTGAGAGTGCATATCCTAATCCGGCAGCTCCCTTGTATCTAACCTTGCGAATGGTTGCAAACCTTCGCAATGGTATAATCCACAATGAGCAAGGTATAATCCTTACATATTCTGAAAATGGATTTGTAAATAATTCAGCGGCTGCAATCAGTTTCCTTCCGGGAGGGTACCGCAACAACAACAATGGTAACTTCAACAATCTGGGCAACAACGGCAACTTCTGGTCGGCTACAGAGAACAATACAAATAACGCCTGGAACCGCAAACTCAATTACAATAACACACAAGTGAACCGCAACAACAACAATAAGCAAAACGGGTTTTCAGTACGTTGTATCAGGGATTCGGAGTTCAATATCATTAGTCTTTTTCTTTCTTCAGCAAGGTGTGATCAATGCAGCTAACTTTATTCAAAGAATATTACGATAATATCTTGCTTGATGATCTGTTCCAAGCCTATTTTGATGCCAGAAAAAACAAGAGAAACACGATCAATGCATTAGCGTTTGAAAGAGATTTTGAGAAGAATTTATTTGAACTCTTTGATGATATTATTTCTGGAAAATATCAACCAAGTCCAAGTATTTGTTTTATCGTAAACAGGCCGGTCAAACGAGAGATCTTCGCTGCGGATTTTCGGGATAGAATAGTTCATCATCTTATATTTAACTACATTGCACCGATATTTGAGAAGAGTTTCATAAATGATAGTTATAGCTGCAGAAAAGGCAAGGGAACACATTATGGTATAAAAAGGATCGATCACTTCATTCGCTCTTGCTCAAACAATTACAGTAGGGATTGTTATATTCTGAAATTAGATATTAAAGGTTACTTCATGTCGATAAATCAGAAATTGCTTTATGATAAAATAGCAACAACCCTAAAAGCAAGATATCGTAAGATAGATTTTGACCTGAAGCTGATTCTGGAACTGATAAAAAAAACGATCTTCAATGATCCAACGATCAACTGCAAAATAAAAGGTGATAGTAAGGACTGGCATGGACTTCCTCGCACCAAAAGTTTGTTTTCTTCTAATGAAGACTGTGGCTTACCAATTGGGAACTTAACCTCTCAGTTGTTTGGAAATATCTATCTCGATTATTTTGACCATTTTGTAAAAAAAGAACTGAAAATTAAACATTATGGCCGTTATGTGGACGACTTTGTGCTAATCCATAATGATCAAGAGTATCTCAAACAAACAATAAGAATAATCAAAACCTATCTACATGAAGAGTTACATCTGACGCTTCATCCGAAAAAGATCTATCTTCAACACTTCTCGAAAGGTGTACAATTCTTGGGTACAATAATAAAACCTTATAGAATTTATACTGCCAGAAGAACATTCGGTAATTTTTTCGAAGC
>CAZCPP010000394.1:3256-3963 GCA_964500655.1 uncultured Anaerolineaceae bacterium
ATACTCATAAACCTACTACCGAAGAGATCGAGAATTTTATAGCAAGCATGAATTCCTATCTCGGCATTTTACAGCATTATAAAACTTATAAAATTAGGAAAAAGATTCTATGGAGAAATCTGTCGGGTTGGTGGTGGAATCATGTTTATGTAAGCGATGGTTATAAGAAATTTTGTAAAATGATAACCTAGTTATTTAAAAAAAATGTGCGATAAATAATAAATAAATAAGGATAATGTAATGAAAAAATTATTAACAATTTTAGTTTTAGCAATCTTCACCCAGCTCTTTGCAGCAGAGTTTGTAGTAACAGAATTCAAAGAACAGTCCATGAGCATCGAGCTGCAGCGTAATCCTGTGAAGGATGTAAATGGAGATTATGCTGCACTTATCAAGATCAGCACAGATCTGTTGCCTTTTACCTTTGAAACCAATATCGGGGTGGTGAAGACCGAGAGTAAAGTTGGTGAATTCTGGGCCTATGTACCCGGAGGTGCTTCCCAGATCATCTTTAGTAAATCCGGCTTTAGCCGCTATCGCTATCCTGTTCCCATTACCATCAAAAAGAACACAGTGTACACAATGACGCTGAGTTCCAAAGGATATGGTGTGGATATTGCAGATGAGAACCTCGTACAAATCACCTTTAATATGAACGAGAGTGGTGTGTTCATTGCCAAAAATAATTCCGCTCCTATCCAGCAATC
>CAZCPP010000395.1:0-3962 GCA_964500655.1 uncultured Anaerolineaceae bacterium
TGGCCCAGCAGACGTGTTGGCCGGGGGCTTGGAAAAGCAAACTCCTATTGGCAGATTTTTGCATATGAGAATAATGATGTTGTCATGTATATGAATTGGGTGCGGTCCAAAGATACGGTCAACCTTGCAGTAGCCCTGAAAAATGCGATAGTAGCAGCAATGTCGGGAGAACCGTTTACTACGGTGAAGGCGTTAATAGACCTTCGTGGTGCTCTCGATGCGTCAGGTGAGTTGACGCCGGTTGTTGCGTTAGAAGATATGGCAACCTATCAGGCATCTAACCGTAATATCAATCAGACGTATGTTCCCGCGACCCCGGAGTTTTATCAAAGGGATCGAGGAGGTAATCTGATACCCATTCGCGATACGAGTTTTGTTGGTATCTATCTTCGCGATGATGAGGTTCCGTCGGGCGAAGGTAATGATCCGGGTGCGATCGGAAATCCGACGTTTACTCTCACGTGGTCGTATACTGGCGGTGGTGAAGGGCCGGATATTGACTTGTGGGTAACTGATCCGACGGGCAAAATGCTTACGACTTCCCGCGATGGTTATGGGCTTGGACCAACGCCAGAGGGGGGCAAGATAGATTATGATGACCGGGGCGCGAGCGGGAGCGGTGATGGAGGCGGTCCGGAACGTGCCTATTGGCCAACAGGGCAGGCGCCGAGCGGCACTTACAGCTATGGGGTGCGTTATTATTCCGGCAGTGGAACGGCGAACTACACGGTGCATGTATATAAGAACGGGAGTCTGGTCGGAAATCAGTCGGGCTCTTTTGACTCTACCGGAGGCAGGATAACGCTTGGGTCAGTGCAGGCGGAGTGAGGGGGAGAACGGGCTGCGCCCTCGTTGCACGTAACCACGCCTAGGCGCGGCAGGCACGAAACACGTAATCCGCCTGAGGCGGATTCAGGGGGGAGAGGGGAGACAGTGCAGCGGTGAGCAGTGGCGGGGGAGTGAATTTAGCGTTGTTTTAGAACTGTCTTGACCATTCTGTACAATGTTGGTTTACTGGCTAATCATTAACCGAGGTATGAAAGGAGTTCGCATGAAATCATTCCGCATTCTGTCTATAATCTTTGGGGGAATCCTTCTCTTAACTACAACGTCTGGCTGCATGAGTCCAGGGTTTGTACGGCTCGCCAATAAGCCTGGCGTAGCAAGTCTTCCCAAAAACAACAAGAAGATAGCTTTGATCGTTCGGGACAACAGGCCACCGACTATTCAGAAATCCAACATGTGCGGGGTAAATCATCAGACAATCTTTACTATTCCTGTTGCTCCTCTTTTCCTGGCGCATCGCGAACATTTGGACCAGGTTGTCGTGTCGGACATGAAGGAGAGACTTGAGGGATTTGGTTACGATGTGATTTCTACTTATCCGGAGGCCGCCAGATCACAGGGTGACAAGAAATATGATCCAAGATCAGGTCTTTCGTCCGCTGAACAGGATGCGGCATGGAACTCGAAGGATGAGCAGAAAGAAGACAAGAAGACGATAAAGAAGTGGAAAAAAGCAACAAAGAAGAGCAGAGAGGGCGGAGGCGTTGTTGTTGAGGCACTTGAAGAGAAGCAAGTCTCGCCGTGGGGCCCAGAGTTCAACACAAAGGGTGCGGATGTCGTCGTTGATGCTCAGATTATGAAGTTTTGGACCGAGTATACTTACTGGGGCTCCTTGAGTTGGATGTCGGTTAAGTATGCTGTGTGTGATCCTAACGCTGAGGTTCGTACTGTCTTGTATGGTAATAAGCTGAGGGGCATGGGGTATTGGTTCTCGTTTTTCACTCCGTTGGCTCCATCGGCTGATGCAACCGTGTCGGTCAATGCTGCCTACTGGGGCGTCATGAAAGACTTGGATAAGGAGATGAAGAGAATGGATGTGGATAAGCTTAAAGCTCAGAAGTAATCCACGAGCGATCTCTCAATAATTGCAGGGAAGATAAGCGCGATAATATTCTATGGGGCAATTGTTCAAGATATCTATGAAGCACTGCGTTGCAATGACGCTTCTTCTGATTCTGCCTTCTTGTACTACCATAATGCGCGTCGATCTCGATGATCCAGATCTCAGGATGGTGAAAAGAGTGGGTGTTGTGCCATTCGAAGACGCACCCGGCGCAGATGCTGGACGATCGGGGCAGGTTGTGTCGGCTGCCGTTACCGCTCAATTAAAGAAGAATACAGAGTGGGGAATGTTTGAGCGGTCGAACCTTAAGGGTGTTGTAGGTGAGATGGCTATCCAGTCCAGCTCCATGTTTGATCCTGATACGGCGGTTAAGATCGGCAAACTTATGGGTGTGCAGTCGGTGGTTGTCGGCAACGTCAGTCAATATGAGATAGGTTCTATTCCGTTTTTGTTTTTCCTCGTGTTTGACAAGAATGTGTATCGCGTGGGCTTTTCCTGTCGCATGATAATGGTTGAGACGGGGGAAGTGATGTGGTCTGCCAGCACAACCGGTACAAGCTATATATCTATGGAGGATGCTGCAAATATTGCTGCCCGCAAGGTGTTTGAACCAGATCCCGAAAAGGCCAGCATCCCGAAGAGCGCACCGCGTGCGCAGCCGCCTGCTGTGGTCGAGAAGGTTGAGCCAGTAGAACAGCCCGTTATTAAGACTCGATCGATAGAAGGAAGACGGTGGGCGGTTGTTGTGGGAGTTTCTGACTATTCTGACTCGCGTATACCAACTCTCCGTTATGCCGCGGCTGACGCACAGGCGTTTAGTAAATGGCTGGTTTCTCCTAACGGTGGAAGATACGCGCCATCACAGGTTAAACTGCTTGCAAATGAGCAGGCGACATCAAAAAACATCAAGGATGCGTTGTTTGTCTGGCTCAAGCAAGTGATTGAGGAAGATATTGTAACGATATATTTTGCCGGGCACGGTTCTCCTGATTCTCCTGATACACCGGATAATCTGTATCTGCTTACTCACGATACAGACTACGGCAGTATCGCAACATCGGCATTTCCTATGTGGGATATTGAGACGGCGCTGAGTCGTTTTATTAAGGCAAAGAAAGTTATTGTTCTGG
Source organism: uncultured Anaerolineaceae bacterium (assembly GCA_964500655.1). Taxonomy (GTDB): domain Bacteria; phylum Chloroflexota; class Anaerolineae; order Anaerolineales; family Villigracilaceae; genus JAABUE01. The sequence goes on from CAZCPP010000395.1 coordinate 3,040, forward strand.
CAGATGCATGTCATTCGGGAGGCGTTGGGAATCAATTTGATGTTGGAAGACGAGGAATCAAATCTAATTCCATTAACTCGGGTCTAAGAAATCTTTCTCAGATTACCGATGGTGTGTGTGTTATCAGTGCTTCGGATGACAAGCAGATGTCCCAGGAGAGTAAGGATTGGGGCGGCGGGCATGGTGCGTTTACATTTTATCTACTCAAGGGTCTTGGCGGAGAAGCGGATTACACAAAGGATGGTCATGTTACCCTTGGCGAGCTCACATCGTATCTTTCTGAGAATGTAAGAAGGGCAACAAAAAGCGCGCAAAGCCCTACTGTTGCCGGGAAGTATGATCCTGCGCTGGCGATAGGGAAGAAAAGGCCTAAGACCATTAGGGTCGAACCACGGTAAATCCTTCAGCACCATAGATCCTAATCCGGGTCGGACCATCCGCCGTCGCCTTACCGGCTATGGCGTGACGCGGTGGCAACTCTTTGGGCGCCAGAATATTGCCAGGGTCAAGCATCAAATATCAAATATGTCGTTGTACAGAATGAGCGCGGTGGTTGCGTCTTAATCTGAACTTGAAGAAGCATTGGGGTCAAGCATCAAATATCAAATATCTCTAAAGGGGTGGGGTGGTCTATTCTTATTGCGCCCTGGTAGTGATTTTCTTACAATGGCTGCCATGGAAGAAGCCCGCAAAGCTTGCCAAGCTGAAAGCATGGACCTGCAAATGGATCGGTCGAACTTTATCCGCTATTGCATCGCGAAGGAATTGAAGGCGTTGGGAATTGAGGTCAAAGAGAAAACCTGAAACTGGAAACCTGAGACCTGAGTTAGGGGGAGTTTGCCCGCCCGTCCGTCAGCTGACGGACTAGATACCACGGCTTGATCTTCAGCCAGTCATCCATAGTCTTGACTGGATAGTCCATG
>CAZCPP010000396.1:0-3943 GCA_964500655.1 uncultured Anaerolineaceae bacterium
ACCACAGGTGGTTCATGCCATCCCATCAATCCCTAAAAAGGGCAAAGTCCAGAATGGATGATATTAGTCAAATCTTTACGGTATATCTAAAGCATAACTTGATGAATGATTATAAGTATCAAAAAGTAAGCATGGAAGTTGTGACTACTTCGTATCCGTGGGCTTTTGTATGTTTTGGTATTGGTGTAGAGAGCGGTTTAGGTAGATTAAGGGAAGAAGAAGTGCCTTATTATTTGAAACCCATTTCCAAGCCATACAGGGATTACCTTGCTGGGTGGGTTATTAACCTTCTGAACTTAAATACGATAAACAACGAAAAAGCAAACGCTTTGGTGGAATTGATAAATAATAGTGTGATTAAGTATTCTGTAATTTTTGGAAACTTGGGTCAATTGTTTAGTAAGGAAATGAAATCAAAAGGGGATGGACATAAATTTTACAGCTCATTATTAGAAATTGCGAAACCATAGCCCTTACTAAATTCCAATAATCTTCGCATGCTTCGTTTCTTTGCGGTTCATAAGGAGTTCTAATGACAGACTACGACGCAATTATCATCGGTTCAGGCGCGGGCGGACTATCCGCCGCGCTGCCGCTTGCCCAGGCCGGGCTGAAAGTGCTGGTTTGCGAGCAGCACGAAGTCCCCGGCGGCTGGACACACTCGTTCACCTTGCAAGGCTATAAATTCAGCCCCGGCGTGCACTATCTCGGCGGCTTGCAGCCGGGTGGGTCGCTGCGCAAGATCTACCAGGGGCTGGGCGTCTCGAAAGACCTGTCCTTTGTTGAACTCAACCCCGAAGGCTACGATCATATCTTCATTGGCGACCAGCGTTTTGACTTTCCCAAGGGCAGAGAGAACCTGCTAAATTATCTTAAAGAACGCTTCCCGCACGAAGCCAAAGGCCTGGACGGCTATTTCGAGGTCGTCGATTCGCTCACCGGTGGCTTGCGCAAGCTGGGGAAGGTCAGCGGGGTCAAGGGTGCCATAAAGGGAGTAGGCCCGGCTACTGGTTTTCTGCGCTGGATGCGCGCCACGGGTAAAGACCTGATCGAACAGTTTATCTCCGATCCTGTGCTAATTGGTGTGCTGGGTGGTCAGGCAGGTGATAATGGCTTGCCTCCCTCGCAGGTTTCGGCCTTTTTCCAGGCCGGCATCACTTATCATTACTTCGACGGTGGATTTTTTCCACTAGGTGGTGGATTTGCTTTACCGCGCGCTTTTACGCGTGCTTTGAAGGATGCAGGCGGGGAACTGCGCCTTGAGACTAGTGTGGAGGCAATCCTGATCGAAGACGAACGCGCGATCGGTGTGCGCCTCGCCGATGGAACTGAAATCCGCTCCCGCTATGTCATCTCGAACGCCGATCCCGAAGTGACTCTCGGGAAAATGGTCGGTCGCGAGCATCTCAGCCCCAAACTACGCCGCAAACTGGACGGAGTGACCTACTCGGTCTCGGCCCTGAGCCTGTTCTTCGCCACAGATATGGACCTGCGCGAAGCCGGGCTCGACTCGGGCAATTTCTGGTATTACGACAACGAAGATGTGGACGGTTTATACGCGCTCGGCCTGACAGATAATGCTTTGAATGCGGAAACACCGCCCATGCAGTTCCTGACCGTCACCACGCTCAAAGACCCCTCCAAGATGCACTCCGGACATCACACCTGCGAAGCCTTCACCTTTGTGGGCTATGAGGCTTTTGAAAAGTGGGCTAATACGGAGTTTGGGGATCGGCCTGCCGATTACCAGGCTCTGAAAGAAGACCTGGCCTGGCGGCTCTTCAAGGGGCTTGATAAGCGCGTACCGGACTTGAGCAAGCGTATCGTCTTCTGGGATCTGGGCACACCGCTGACCAATGTGCACTATCTTAACGCCACGCGTGGCAATCTGTACGGCATCTCCAAAACACCCAAACAGGTTGGGCCGTTTGCTTTCCCGGTCAAGTCTGAGATTGAGGGTTTGTACATGGTTGGCGCCAGCACCACCAGTCACGGTGTGGCAGGCGTCACCAAATCCGGTCTGGATGCGGCCAAAGGGATTTTAGACGTCAGTATGGGAGAGTTGTTGCAACAAAATGGCCCGGAGATCGAGATTTACCCCTCGGAAGACATTTCCAAGTGGCCTGAGCATTTGCAGAAGAAGATCGCCAAGGGTAGCAAGGAATAAACACTTATAAGCCGCTGAGGCGGAGTCTCGCTGCCAGGGTAGAAGAGATCAAGTGGCTGTATTAATCACCCGCCGAGGAAAGTGCCCCGAATGGGGTGCGGCGGGCGGAGCAGGAGAAATAAAATGATTCAAGTCATCAACCTGGAAGAAAAATTCAACCTGTTCACCGAACACTGGAGCCCTAAGATCACTGGCGAACTCAATGATTCCTACGTCAAACTGGTCAAAGTGCAAGGCGAATTTGTCTGGCATCACCATGAAAACGAGGACGAGTTATTCTTTGTCGTCAAAGGCAGGCTGACCATTAAACTTCGCGATCGTGACCTGACCATCCGCGAGGGCGAATTCGTCATCATTCCCAAAGGCGTAGAGCACATGCCTACCTCGGAAGAAGAAGTTTGGATCATGTTATTAGAGCCTAAAACCACCTCCAATACAGGTAACCTGGAAAACGAACGCACAGTCGCAGCCGAGTGGATTTAGCATGAAGTGACAGTTACCCGCAAGGTAACTGTCACTTATTATAGCGGGGAACAAAAACCTCCTCCCAGGCGTCATCCTCATAACGCCGAAATCCAATACTACGGAGGAGAAAATGAAAACCAACTTATTCACAATCCTATCCCTGATAGCTTTAACCCTGGCTATCCTGACCGCCTGTGGCGGTGCAGCGGCTTCCGAAACCTTCGTCCCAGCCGAGCCAGCTGAACCCGCCGAACCGGCTGAAGAACCTGCCATGAAACCAGGAGATGATTTTGGTTTTGAAGGCCAGCCTGCCTCTGAAAATACTGAGAGATCATCTATACCAATGCCCACCATGGTCTACCAGACCGTGCCGGACGTAGACGCTGAATCTGCACCCGGCAATGCGGCCTATGTGAACCGTATGATCATCAAGAACGCCGAAGTCAACGTCCTGGTTGAAGATAGCGATGTCGCCATCGACCGCCTGACGCAAATTGTGGGTGATATGGGTGGCTACATCATCAGTTCGCGTATCTGGTACAAGCCCCATGCCGATGGCGAGAACTACAAATATGCAACCGTCACGCTGGGAATCCCGGTCAGCCAGTTTGAGACCACTATGCGTCGCGTGCGTGGATTAGCTGTCCGCGTGCAGGATGAAAACGCCTCCGGCGAGGATGTCAGCGACCAGTTCGTGGACTTGGAATCGCGCCTGTCTAATCTCGAAGCCACTCAGGCGCGCATCCAAACATTTCTTGAGGATGCCAAAAGCGTAGATGAAGCCTTGCGTATCAACAAGGAACTGGCCCAGATCGAAGCCCAGATCGAAGAGGTCAAAGGTCGCATGAACTATCTCACCGATCGTTCCTCTTTCTCGACTATCACGGTTACTATCTCACCTGAATTGCCGGAGATCGTGCTTACTCCAACTCCCACACCCACTCCAACAGCGACTCCTAAGCCTTGGACCCCAGGTGATACACTTGACGATGCAACCGAAACCTTGACCAAGTCTTATCAGGGTATCGTCGAATTCGCCATCTGGTTGTTCGTAGCCGTGTTGCCCATCCTGGCTCCACCCATTTTGATTGTCTGGTTGCTGGTCAGGCTGCTGCGTCGCAAACCACTCCAACCGTCGCCCAAGGTTGATGAGTAGACTAAAAAAAACATGGCTCATCCTGAATTATTATTTCGGGATAAGTCATTGATTATAAGGCTCTGGGACGTTTACCCCCACCCTGCCCTTCGCGAAGCGTTCACAGATGAAGTGGGAAGTCAAGAGAAAAAGAGAAGTTTGAAATCTTAATCAGG
>CAZCPP010000397.1:0-2352 GCA_964500655.1 uncultured Anaerolineaceae bacterium
AAGTGCTTATGATGAACTCCAACTGCTCAAAGCCGCGTAACATCAGTTAATAAGTTGATTTCTTGTTTGTAAACTTTGGAGACTTTCTTTTCAATATCGGGAAGGCCGATGAAAGGAATTTGATTTTCACGCCAGTAATTAGTGAAAGACGAGGGTTGAACAGGGCCAATCGCCAAAATTTCGGCTTTTCGCGAAGTGAAATCAGTGTATCCATCTCGTAGGCGCGCCAACTGCGCACGGCAGTAAGGTCACATAAAACCACGCAGGAATGCCAATATAATAACTTTATTACCCCTAAATTGGAATAAGCGGATCTGCTTTCCGTTTATATCGGCTAACTCAAAATCGGGGGCTTCTTGTCCATCAATCAATGTGTTTCGCATCTTTTTTGGCCTTGAACCTGCTTGCGTTATTTTTTCTCAAGCAATCCTCTTACTTGTATCCACATTTTATCGAACATCTCGACAGTCAACCTACCGGTGAGTGTATTTTGTTGGCTGGGATGGTAGGAGCAAACCAACCAGGATCCTGAATCGAGACGAAAAACTGCGGCATGGGCAAACTTCCAATCCGGATTACGCGCCGAATATAGACGCTGGATTCTCTCAAATGCAATCCGGCCAAGGCACACGATTACTTTGGGTTGAAGGATTTCAATTTCGCGTTCCAGATATGGCTGACAATTGCTTAATTCTGTGGCCTTGGGCTTGTTTTTCGGCGGTGCACAGCGCCCAGAGGCAGTGATATACATATCCTTTAAGGTCAAACCGTCATCGCGAGCAGTAGATTCAGGTTGACTGGCAAACCCGGCCCGAAAAAGCGCCGGAAAAAGAAATTTACCAGAAGCATCCCCTGTAAACTGACGTCCGGTGCGATTGGAACCATGTGCGCCTGGCGCCAGACCCACTACCAGAACACGTGCATTTGGGTCGCCAAAGCCGGGCACTGGCTTGCCCCAGTAATCATGGTCGCGGTAAGCTCTGCGCTTTGTGCGTGCCACTTCTTCGCGCCACTCCACCAGGCGCGGGCATTTCCGGCACGAGATAATTTCAGTATTTAACTCATTTAGAGACATTCAAATAATTTCTTGTTTGCTTGAACAACACTTCCAAAGCACTTTTGTTGGTCCCCCCTCCACCTTGCGCCAGGTTTTCGCTCCCGCCACCACGACCACCAAACGGAGCCAGGTGATTATTCAATAATTCGCGCGCATCGACGTTTGTACCATCTGCGCTGGAGACTACCATTGATAGTTTTACGCCATCAAAGGTTCCTAACACAGCGACCACACCGGGTTCATTACGTAGTTTATTCCCGAGCGTTCGCAATTCGGATGCAGGCCTGTTTTCGAACAGGGTCGTTACTAGCTGAATATCCCCTATCGTTTCAGCCTTAGAGATCAACTCTTCGGTCTCTACTCCCAATACAACAGCACGCATACTGTCAATTTCATGCTGTGCTTGTTTCAACTGTTCCTGTAGTTTCTCTACGCCAGATATTACATCGTCCAAACTACTATTCAACAATAGTGCAGTTCCCTGTGCAACAGATTGCATTTGCTGAAAATATTCCAGCGCCTGATACCCGGCCACGAAATGGATACGCAGTTTTTGATTAACCCGTTCGGTCCTGACGATTTTAAGCACTCCAACCATACCAGTGTTGGGACAATGCGTGCCCCCGCAAGGTGTGTAGTCAAAACCATCCACTTCGACCACGCGGATAGAACCGCTCACTTTGGGTGGCTTGCGCACAGGTAGTTTGTTAATTTCATCTTGGGTAACGTTATACGTTTTGACAACGCGGGGCTCGAAAATAATACCATTAGCAAATTCTTCGGCACCTTTTAATATTTCGCGAGAGACTTCACCTGTATCAAGGTCAATGGTAGACGGATTTTCACCGTTGATGTTGGCCGAGAGGCTGTCAATGTCCGCCACTTCGAGAAAGGATGCAGATAGCACATGTTGGGCGGTGTGATGCTGCATAGCACGCATGCGACGGTCGCGATCAATGTGTGCAGGATATTCGCCTGCCTCTAGCGACTTATCTGTGACGTGGATGATGTCATCACCATCTTTGTAGACATCCAGCACACGGGCTTCGCCTATGGTGCCGGTATCGTGTTCCTGTCCGCCGCTGGTGGGATAGAAGTATGTGCGCGGCAGAACAAGTCCAAACCTGCCCTTTTCTAATGGACGCGATTCGGTCACCTGGGCGATGAATTCGAGTGTAAGGGAATCATCAAAATAGAGTTGCTGAGTAAGGGTCATAAATTTATTTTGCCATAGATTTCATAAAGTTGCAGGGTTTTTATAGTATTAGCATGGCATCACCAAAGGAGTAAAAGCG
>CAZCPP010000397.1:2362-3938 GCA_964500655.1 uncultured Anaerolineaceae bacterium
CCTTCCTGGATGGCAGTTTGATAGGCTTCAAGGATTCTTTCCCGCCCGGCAAAGGCGCTGACCAACATAATCAGTGTTGACTTGGGCAGATGAAAATTAGTGATCATAGCATCAACAACTTTGAACTGAAATCCTGGGAGGATATATAGCGATGTTGGTCCTATGAAAGATTTGTTTTTTTTTCCTACACTTTCCAGTGTGCGCACTGACGTCGTTCCAACAGCAATCACCCTACCGCCTGCAACCTTAGTCTCGTTTATTGCATCAACAGTATCCTGTGAGAGCTCACACCACTCGGTATGGATTTTGTGCTCTTCAGGATCGTCTTCCGTGACCGGGGCAAAGGTATCCAAACCAACGTGCAATGTGACGTTGGCAACCTTCACGCCTTTGTCATTAAGTTCCTCCAGTAGCCGCGGTGTGAAGTGTAGGCCGGCCGTCGGCGCAGCAGCGGAGCCGGGATCGCGCGCGTAGACGGTTTGGTAGCGTTCGGGGTTCTCCAATTTCTCATGGATGTATGGCGGGAGCGGGACGTTGCCCACCATTGGGAAATGCGGTTCAATTGGTTTAGAGAATCTCACCATCCTCTGAGCACCATTTAACACGCTAACGATTTCGGCAGATAGGCCATCCTGCACTTGAATGCTTTTTCCACTTGTCAAGCCTTTGCCACCGACCATACATTCCCAGGTAAGGTTATTTTCTTTTCTGAGGAGGAGTAATTCCACTTTGCCACCGGTCGGCTTTCGTGCAAAGATACGAGCTGGGATGACGCGTGTTTGGTTCAAGATCAGAAGGTCACCGGGGTTCAGGTAATCACCAATTTGGTTGAAAATTTTATGCTCTGTTTTTACCGTTTGGCGGTTGAGAACCAGTAAACGTGAAGAATCGCGTGGCTCGAGGGGTGTTTGCGCGATGGAGGTTTCGGGAAGATTGTAGTAAAAGTCTGATGTTCTCATGAAGGCTACTACCTTCTTGCAAGCCGCTTTAGATTTTTACCCATACTTAGAAGCAACGGCTTTTCATCCTTTGCTAGCCAAATCTTAAGCAGGCCTGATTCTTGAAGAAAAAACTCTTGTATTTGAGTATTTATTGAATGGCTTGTCACAAAAAATAACCAAGTTAGGTTCCCTGTCATGAATTTATAAGCTGTATGGCCAAAAGGCTTTGGTCTTACTTTTATTGGTGCAGATATAACTTTATGAATTAGCGTTGTATCGAGCATTGTCATCATAATACACCCATAATCATGGACATTTCCTGGTTTTTCTTGAACAAGCATGTGACGCACTTTTTCCTCGTGGGGGCCTAAGTCAACTTGTCTAAATCCAGAATTTTTCACAATACTTGCTCGATACAGGATTGATAGCTGGAATAATTTCAATTTGGAATAATTTACCTCTTCTGAGTAAATAAATCTCTCACTAGATTCCTTCTTGAAATTTGGAATATTTTTTATCAATTTAGCAGCGTAACCCTCAAATCGACTTAATTTAGTCTCACAATTTTGACAAAGTAAACTACTGGAAGTCGATAGCTTTGTATGTCGAATGAAATTCGACTAAAGCTCCTCCAC
>CAZCPP010000398.1:0-3934 GCA_964500655.1 uncultured Anaerolineaceae bacterium
CTCGGTACAGCGAGGAAGCTAAAGGATATTGGGTTGAGTGCCGAAGTCATCGATCCACGCACAACAATTCCCCTCGATAAGGAAACATTGATCGAATCCGCGAAAAAGACCTCGCGTGCTATTGTCATTGATGAAGGATATGAGCAATATGGCGTTACGGCTGAAATTGCTTCTGTGATCGCTGATGGCGCGTTCTATTATCTGGATGCGCCGGTAAAACGTATGGGTGCGATGAACGTTCCGATCCCGTTCTCGCCTGTATTAGAAGATTTAACAGTACCGACAGAAGACACCGTCTTCCAAATGGCCAAGTCACTTTGTGGCAAAGCTTAATTTAGGAGAGCTTGATATGGCAATAAAAACTTATGGAACAATGGCAGTTGACTGGGAACAACGCATCGACTTTGATCGCTTGCGACGCGAACGCCTCGAGCGCGCGAAAAAACTACTGAAAGAATCCGAAATGGGCGCGCTGCTCTGTTTTGACATGAACAATGTGCGTTACATAACTGCTACCCATATCGGCACCTGGGCCCAGGACAAAGTCAACCGGTTTACACTACTACCCCAGGATGATGAGCCGATCTTGTGGGATTTTGGTTCTGCCGCTAGGCACCACCAGCTGTATGCCCCCTGGCTGGGTGAAAAACGCTCGCGGGCCGGGATCTCTCTGCTACGTGGTGCCATGTCTCCTGAAATGGGACGAGCAGAAGATGTGGCAGAAAAGATTTGGTCAGAGCTAAAGGAGCGGGGTCTCGAAAAGGAACCCGTTGGTATAGACGTTGCTGAAGTACCGGTTCTGTTCGAGTTGCAGAAAAAAGGATTGACAATTATTGACGGTCAGCAATTGATGTCTGATGCGCGCCTCATCAAAACTGAGGATGAAATTGCTTTGCTCACCCACGCTGCGGCGCAGGTGGATGCGGCCTATGATGAACTGTATCGGACAATGAAGCCGGGTATGCGCGAGAATGAAGCTGTTGGCATTGCCAGTAAGGTGCTGTACGATCTGGGTTCGGAGTATGTGGAAGCTGTAAATGCGATCTCAGGCGAACGCTGCAATCCGCACCCACACGTTTTCTCTGATCGCATGTTGCGTCCCGGTGATCCTGTTTACTATGACATCTTGCAGTCCTACATGGGTTACCGCACTTGCTACTATCGCTGTTTCACAATTGGCTATGCCTCCCATGCTATGGTCGACGCCTATAAACGCTGCCGCGATTATCTTGATGCAGCTATTGAACTGGTTCGCCCAGGCCGCACAACCGGCGAAATTGCCTCAATCTGGCCCAAAGCCACTGACTTTGGTTTCCCAGATGAAGAAGCTGCTTTTGCCTTACAGTATGGGCATGGAGTTGGTTTGGCTATTTGGGAAAAGCCTGTAATCAGCAGACTTGTCTCTTTGAAACATCCTATCGAGATCAAACCGGGTATGGTCTTTGCGCTCGAAACTTACTGGCCATCGACCGATGGCTGGAGCGCTGCTCGTATCGAAGAGGAGGTTGTCGTTACGGAAGATGGGCATGAGGTTATCACCCGCTTCCCAGCTAATGAATTGATGGTGGCAGGGCATCATTACTATACTGCGACTGGCCCTCTGGATTCTACGCGGACGCACGAACCAGCCCCAAATGAAGAAGTAGCAAAAATGGTAGCGGCGGCGCGAGGTTAGATGGCTACTAGTGTCATTATGCCGGCCCTTGAGATGGCTCAAGAGTCGGGCAGGTTGGTGAGTTGGCTCAAGCGTGAAGGAGAATCCGTCACGAAGGGCGAGCCAATTATGGAGATCGAGACAGACAAGGCAACTGTCGAGATCGAAGCACCAGATTCAGGTATTTTAGGAGGTGTGCGCATCAAGGAAAATGACGAGGTACCGGTTGGGCAAACCATTGCATGGATTCTGGCTCCTGGTGAGAAAGTTCCATCCGTGCCGCTCGACGAACCACAATCTGGGCGGACCAGCACCTTGCAGGCTACCTCGACTGCACCAAAACCGCAAGCGGCTTTATCGCCTGCCACACTGGAAATCTCACCGGTGGCACGCAAAATGGCAGAAGAACATGGGATTGATCCTTCGCTAATCAAAGCAAATGGAAAGCGGATTGAGAAAGCCGACATTTTGGCCTATGTCAATGCGACGCAGTCATCTATGACTGAACCTTCTACTTTTTCATCGGTTGCACACTTGACCCCGGCCTCTCCCAAAGCCCGCCGTCTGGCTACACAACGCGGCATTAACCTGTCAGCTTTGGCCGGTTCCGGACCGGAGGGAGCAGTTTTGGCTACGGATGTACCGCTGAGTGTTGATCTGGGCAAGGATGCAGCGCCTGGCTTTGAGACTCCGGGGACGGTCTGGCGTTTGATGGCCGAGCGCATGTCCGCCAGTTGGACATCTGTGCCCCATTTCTACCTCGTCCGCGAAGTTGATGCCAGTGGACTGATCGAGTGGCGTAAACGAGTTGCGCCTAAAATCGAAGAGCGTATTGGTATCAATCCTACATTTACAGACCTTCTTGTAAAAATAATTAGTTTTACACTACGTGACCACCCCCGCGTGAATGCATCCTGGGCGGACGGTGATATCCGGTGGAATTCAGAAATAAACGTGGGAATTGCTACCGCAGTAGATGAAGGGCTTGTAGTCCCTGTTATTCATTGTGCAGATAGCGCATCCTTGAGCGAAATCGCTACACAGCGTTCCGATTTGATCAAACGTGCTCATCAGAAGAAATTACGCCCAGCTGATATCTCGGATGGCACCTTCACATTGACCAACCTGGGAATGTACAACGTGGATGCTTTTGATGCGGTCGTAAATACACCCCAGGCGGCTATCTTATCTGTGGGTCGTATCGCAGATCGTGTTGTACCAGTGGATGGACAGGTAGCAATTAGACCGATGATGGTGCTTACGCTATCACTCGACCATCGAGTTGTAGATGGTGTTCGCGCGGCACAGTTTCTTGATGCCCTCGCATCTATTATTGAAGATCCGTGGGGTTTATTGAGTTGACAACCTTGCCGATAATGACCACGATGAGGTTTTCATTTTCAATCAATCTTCACAGGAAAGGAGGTAAGTCATGCACGCGGTCGTTTTTCCCCGCCCCAATGAGTACGAACTTTCCAAAGTGCCTGATCCCAAATCAAGCCCGGACGGGATGGTTGTTTCCATTAAAGCAACCACTATCTGCGCTACAGATGTCAAGATCTTGCATGGCACAGTACCCTTCATAAAGTATCCGCATATTCCCGGCCATGAGTTTGGCGGCGAAATTCTTGAGGTTGGTTCTAATGTCAAAGGTTTTCACAAGGGCGATCTGGTCGGAGTAGAGGCACATGTGGGGTGTGGTAAGTGTCCACGTTGCTTGGAAGGTATGTATAACCTTTGTGAGAATTACGGCTACCCTGAAACAGGGCATGCTCATATTGGTTTTACCGTTCCTGGTGGCTTGGCTGAATATTGTGCTATTCCAGCCAAGGCCGCACATCCTATGCCCGAAGGGTTGGGCGCGGACCACGCTGCATTTACTGATACTGTCGGCATTGTACTGTGGGCTTTCGAACGTGCGGGTGGTGTGCGTAGCGGCGAGAGTGTAGCCATCATTGGCCCGGGCGCGTTGGGATTGCTTGCTGTCCAGGTGGCACATGCCCTGGGAGCTGGCAGACTAATCGTTGTGGGTATTGCAGCGGATCGGCAGCGGTTAGAGATGGCAAGCTGGATGGGGGCTGATGATATTGTCATTACGGAACAAGATGTTGATTCCGCACAAATTGTTCGTGACATGACGGATGGAAAAGGCGTTGACCTGGTGGTCGAATTCGCTGGGTCCGCGGAAGCAGGCCGTCAGTCGCTGGAAATGGCGCGGCGAGGTGGACGCATCGTTTTAGGTGGTGCAACCAGCCCTGGCCAACAATTGAATTTGGATTT
>CAZCPP010000399.1:0-3908 GCA_964500655.1 uncultured Anaerolineaceae bacterium
ATTAAGACAAAATAGCCACAGGGATCCGTGACTGCTTATCTATGCCAAAAACAATAAGGCTACCCCAACTATAGCTGTTAACGTGCCTAGCACAGCCCCCCAATCAAATTTCTCCTTGAACACAAACCAACTAACAGGTAACAAGAAAACCGGCGGCAGGGCGATCAGCGTACTGGCGATGCCCACTTCTGTATGTTGTAACGCAAACAGCGAGAGAGACGCACCCAACACCGGGCCGGTAAAGGCTGCCATGATCATCCAACCTAGTACTCGAGGGTTCTCACGCATGCTGTTTATAGTTTCCCTGGCTTTACCCTGAATGCTTGCCAAAACCCATAAAATGATGAATGCCGCCAACATACGGATGGAATTTCCCGCGATGGGTGAAAAGCCATCCGTGAGGCCTTGCTTAGAAAGTACATAGCCAACCGCCTGCCCGGTAGCTGCGCCCAACCCGAACAAGATACCTTGTAATGGACTGCTGGCTAATGAATTCGTATCGGTTCTACGACGCAGGATCACCCAGGCAATGCCCGCTAGTGTGATGACTACCCCAAGCATCTGTATTCCTGTCAATGTTTCGCCGAAAAAAAACCAGGCCAAGCCTGCGCTCATCAGAGGAGCCAGGCTCATCATCAACATGCTGCGTTGTGGTCCAATAAACAGGAAACTCTGGAACAGAAAAGCATCCCCCAAGGCATAACCAATAGCCCCTGAGAGAGCAAACCATAACCAACGGTCTGCTCCAGCATCAAAGGGTAGTAAATAACCGTCAAAGACCCAGTTCAATAACATTAGGAAGAACAGGGCCAAGATGACGCGAATTCGATTAACAATGATCGAGCCAACTTGTTGCGCGGCTTTTGTAAATAGAACTGAAGTGCCAGCCCAAGCTATTGATGTGAGAAGTGCAGCCAATTCGCCTATGATGTTCAATGCTTCTCCTGCGGTGTAGACGTGAATTATTCTGTTTTAATTTCGACTAACGACTGAAAAAACCCATTAACTCAATTTCAGCCAGAATGTGTCCGTCCATCGCCGCCAACACCTGGGGCTTTTTCGCGCTATCATCCAGGCTCAGGGTTGTATCCAGCGCGTACAGCTTGAAGAAGTAGCGATGCATGCCACTAGGCGGGCAGGGGCCACCGTAGTCACTGCGCCCCCACGAATTCCTTCCAAAAGTAGTCGCCACGTCACCAAACTTCATTCCAGCGGGCATATCTTCCGGAAGTTCGCGCACATCCGCAGGGATGTTGAACACGATCCAGTGAATCCAGCCAGCCGCATCCGGATCGTCCATGATAAGCGCCAGAGATTGTGTCCCTGTACGTGGGTCACCCCAGGCAAGGGGAGGTGAAATGTCTTCCCCATTGCAGGAATATTTCACCGGGATTCCTTCTTTCTGCGCAAAAACGACACTGGTCAATTCAAAGGGCATAGGAGCCTCCGTGGGCACTGGTGGAGCCTCAGTAATAACTATGGCAAGTGTTGGCGTGGGTAGTTCGGCTGCCTGTGTTGGAACATCGTCAATAGGTGGTGCATCAGAGGATGCTGCTGGGGATAGCAACCCACAAGCGATTAAAAGCAGTACGCTAAGACCCAAGATAAACAAGGTGCGTTGTTTCATAAATCCTCCTGGTCACTGATAATAAGGGTGATTTTTACATAAGTATTATAGCGTAACCAACGCCCTATGTTACTCCAACTTCTTTGCTAAATGCGCTACTTTTTGGCTTCTAATTTTTCCAGCTTTACATGCTTTAGAATACTAACTTGATGAAATGATGGCGATTACCTCCTAAATTTCAAGGATTTTGATGCCCCATCTTCACAGGTAGCTATCCACCAAGTTTTAAGCAACAGGGTTGCATTGGTGCAGCCCTGTTGGTCTGAGGGTGCTTATTTTGACTTTTCTTCTGGTTTGGCACCTGAGCCACGGACGTTAACCAATTTCTTCAGGATATCAAACCAAAATGGAGCGCCTTGAGCTGCTGCACCGGCACTCAGAATAATGCCCAGTATTTTCATGCCCAGGTCGGCAGTCGTTTTTGGAAAATTGCTGATGCTCTGGCAGGCAGGGACCTTATCTTCATCTTGAGCAGGTTCAATCCCAGTTTGATTTTCTTCTCCAACACCATCTTCCAATTCAGATACTGGCACCTCTGAATATAGGCCCCGGGTTATATCTTCATTAATTGAAAACAGGCTGCATGACTCACCTGGATCAAGTTTTCTGGTTTCATAGACCCAGCCTACGGGGACATTCAGATCTGCAAACTGCGTATCGAAATACGCGACAGCATCTTGAGGGGACTCTCCACCCAGGCTTTCAGGTAGTTCCGGATTTTCTTGCGTAAATTTGGTGGCGTTGGCAACCAGCGCCTGACGTACGGTTGGTTCTTTCCACAGGTGTTGGGCAATTGCAATGGAATCCACGTTCAATATTGAGGCCAGCACCAGACCTATGATGAAAGCCAGGAAGGTTGCTTTTCTTTTATACCAACCGCTCAAGCGATCCATTGATTCGTTGAACCAGGTCTCAGAATTGAGCCGCAAGGCAGCCAGGTTATGTTCAGCTTTTTCCAAATTGACCGCTGCAATTGCGAATCGGTTGCGTACTGCTTCCAGCATATTGGTGTTGTTAGCGATACCGATAATGTCGCCATACAATTGGTCTAGTGACTTATGCAGAACGGGGTTAAGTTCTGCCAGTGCTGCAATACCCTGTGCATTGCCAGCCAATCCAAGCACATATTCGGCAAGGACTTTTAAGTCAATTTCATAAAAATGGTCTCGAATGAAGATAAGAAAAGTTTCCAGTTCTTCCTTGTTGAATTCAGTTGCGCTTGCCTTCTGCAGAACCGCCATCCTGACCTCGTCACGCAAAAGCGCGCCATCAGGAAGGGAAGCGTTAAGCTCCTCCATAAAATCATCGTCATCATTGACCATGATCTCAGCCCAGCGCAGTTTTAAATTCGTTCGATCGATCAATTCCAAAAAGAACTTTTGAAAGGTTGGATATGTGTTGAAAAAACCGACACTGGAAATGGGTACCTTTTTCCCCTCTTCAATCTCGACCTGGTCATTAATCAGTACAGACATAAATTTTTGCAATTTTTTCTGCAACGTGGCCAACTGTATGGATTTCAGTATCTGTTCAAGCTTCTTTAACTCAACCTTTAAAGCTGTGAGCATTTCAGGATCTTTTTCAGACTGGATCCTCTCGATCAGGTCCTTGATTACTTTATGAATTTTCTCTTCTTCTGCACTGGCATGAAATAGCTGCTCTGCCCGCATCAAAATGACCGAATATCTTTGTTCCTGTGTACCGACCTCCGCACCCAAAAAGTAAAACATCCTGGTAAGAATTCCGCCAAGGTTTAACTTCAAGCGCTTAAAAACATGTTTGATCAATTCGTCAATCTGGTTGGGGGCCAGGCTCAATTCGTATTTTGCGGTCAGCAACTTGCTCTGGATGAGAGATTCCGGTGTTCCGGCTGTCATCACGATGTCAAACAACGCCAACGCAAACTTGTTGGCCGGTATATAAGATGGTTTTTCCCCAGGCACCTTTGATAAGCCTCTGATCAACGGGTGTTCGTAGAGCTTCTCAGCCCAAACCTCGTTTCCTAACAAGCGTTGAATTGCAATTTCCAGGTCTGTTGCACGCCATTTCAGGTAGCTGGCGATCCACTCCTGAATTGTCATGGTGGCAACGCTGAGAATTAGCCACATAAAGATCATGCCAATAGTGACTTCAAGAATTGCTTCTAGGGCGGTACTGTCCATGTTCCCATCCTTTTCTCGATTATTTATCAATAAAAGCAATTCCAGTATATATAAAAATGACATTTAACCTGGACTTTGCCCTTTTTAGGGATTGATGGGATGGCATGAACCACCTGTGG
>CAZCPP010000400.1:0-3895 GCA_964500655.1 uncultured Anaerolineaceae bacterium
TTTCTCAGAACTCGTCTTTGGAAAGAATGTCCGATCTTTTGTCCCAACTTAAGGTTAGTAAAATTTTAATATTTAATTTATACAGGCAGGAATGGATTGATCGCCACCTTGATAACTTCCCCCGCAATCATGCGCTTGAGAGCTTGTTCTACATTTTCGAGCGCCATCTCCTCAGAAAGTATTGGCTGCATTTCCATTTCCCCGCTGGTAATCAGACTCCAAGCTTCGTGAGCATCTTCGACTGTACCACCATGAGTGTTGAGCAGGTTAATCGCTCCGTAATGAACGCGAGCTGCATCCACTTCCACTTTTGTGCCGGCAGGTAGTCCGCCAAACCACATTAAACGTCCGCCACGGCGCACCATGTCCACAGCAGACTCCCAAGCGGCTTTATTCCCGGCGCATTCAATGACAACATCTGCTCCGCGCCCATTTGTCAAATTGCGGACTGCAGATAACGGGTCTGTCTCCCTGGCATTTATAACCGGGTTTGCTCCAAGTTTGGCTGCAACCGCTAAACGGAAATTACTGTGCCCCACTGCAATTACCTGTCTTGCTCCCGCACGCAAGGCCATCTGCTGGTGCATCAATCCTACTGATCCACCTGCGCCCAGAATGACCACCGTCTCTCCTGGCTGGATGGCCGCCACTTTTTGACCACGAACTACCGTTACCAGGGGCTCGAGCAGTGCTGCCTGAGCATATGAAATGTATTGGGGGATTTCAAATGTTGATCGCCTGACAATAGAAGCTGGGATCAGCATAAACTCGGCAAACGCGCCGAAGTTGTATTCAAGATTCTCACACAGGTTCCCCTGTCCATGTTGACAGTAGAAACATTCCCCGCACTCAGCAAAAACGTTGGCGGTGACGCGCATACCTTCCGTAAAACCGTCAACGCTCTCACCAACAGCTACAACATCCCCACCAAACTCGTGCCCAAAGACAAACGGCGGTGGAAATTTCGGGTGACCGCGCCGATATGTTTTTACATCCGTGCCACATGTGGTTGCGGCCCGAACTCGCACCAGAAGGGATCCCGAATCTGGGCATGGGACCTGCACACGGCGTAGTTCGATCTGTTCGGGTTCCACATATACAATGGCTCGCATTTCGTCGGGAATAATCATCCTTGCCTCCGAGTCTCATTCCGGCTATAATATTCACGTATGTGATATTATATTCATATTTGTGAAAAGGAACAAGTCTGTGAAACCCAAAATCCAAATTGCACTTGATACTCTTGATCCGAACCATGCTCTTGAGCTGGCCCAGCTTACTGCCCCTCACTTGGACATTCTTGAAGCTGGCACACCCTTGATCAAATCAGCGGGCATTGGCATTATTTCACGCCTGAAGGTGGCGCATCCCAGCAAGATCATCTTGGCCGACTTGAAATCCAGCGATGTGGGAGCCTATGAGGCTTGCATGGCTTTCGAAGCAGGAGCCGATGTGGTCACCACTCAAGGTATCACCACTCTGGCCACTATCGCAGAAGTACAAAGCGAAGCGGATAAGTGGAATCGCCGCGCCGAAGTAGATATGACAGGCGTTCGGGATCCCGTGGCACGATCTCGCGAAGTGCAAGCAGCGGGGGTCAGCCTTGTGCTATTTCACCGCAGCATTGACGAAGAAATTAATGAAGGCGCTTTGTGGGATGATGGAGCCCTAAAAAATGTTGGCCAAATGGCCGATTTGGGATTGGATGTAGCCGTTGCCGGCGGTATCGATCTGGATGTTCTACCCCTCTTTAAGGATGTGTCACTTTATGGCATCGTGATTGGGCGCGGAATAACTGGGCAAGCTGATCCGGCTGCAGCTGCTCTATCAATAGCCAACCTCGTAAAGAAAATCTGGGCTGCGTAGATATGCCCCAGGTTAGCGCTTCCTTGCTCGCTGCCAACTTTGCCGATATGGGACGGGATGTGCGTCGCGCTGAACAGGCAGGGGTAGATTCGTTCCATTTTGATATGATGGATGGGCATTACGTCCCCAACCTGGCTCTTTCTCCCTATCATTTACATGACTTGAGGAAAACTACACGTTTGCCTTTCCATGTACATCTGGAACTGGCTAACCCGGATGAGATATTGGACCGGTTCGAACCACTGCAGGCAGACTTGATCATTGTTTGTCTGGATTCGCTTCCAAATCCTTTCCAAACCTTGGCCCGCATCCGCGCCCTAGGTTTGCGCGCCGGTATTTCACTGAATCCTGATGAACGGCTCGAAGCGTCGGTTCCTTACTTCCCGGAGTTAGACTTACTGCTTATTTTAGGAGTTCCCCCTGGCTTCGGTGGACAACTTATGCGGAAGGATACTGTCGAAAAGGTTGCCAAGGCACGACAATTGATACAGAAGCATGGACTTGATATTCCGGTTGCGGTAGATGGCGGCGTAAATTCTCAAACAGCTTCCGCATTGGTTGAGGCTGGTGCAGATATCCTGATTGTTGGGTCCGCGTTATTTCAGTCACAAGATTTTCATAACGCTGTCAGGGAATTAACGGGGACAATCGCAAGCTGATCCTTCCGCTGACAGTCCTGACTGACAATGTAGCGCCCCCTAAGCCCAATGTGCCTTTACAATTACGACCCAAATCCTGTACCCCTTGCGCGACACAGGATACATCTCCGCTGTTAGATGTGAGATCCACTTCCAAATTTGTGTCTGGGGCTAGGGATATTTCCACCGGGCCATGATCTACTTCAAGATGAATATCGTCACCAGTAGTCGGGCGACCAATATAGCGGATTGTCCCCATGATGGTCGATGAGCCAATTTTTCCGGAAATCTCTTGTAATGTCAGAATGCCATGCTCACCGAGAATCCGCAACTCACCAGAAGATTGTCGGATTGTCACGTCCCCACGTCCGGAGACCATACTGATTGTTCCATTTACCCTTTCAGCCAACAAATTCCCCGAAACGGAATTGATCAGCAAATCCCCCTGATAATCTCGCACGATGACTGTCGCATCGAATGTATTTACCCGGACTCGGATGTCATTCGGTATCTTCACTGACAGAAATATCGGGGATGAAGAAAATCCCAGGGTGGGCCGTTTCTTTTCCAGCCCAGAGATCACTACCTTTTCTTGGGTGGAAGAGACGGAAAAACCAACTCGTTGTGGATCAAGTAAATTACCTTCGACCTGTACTATTCCGGGTTGCCCTCCACCAGTTAATACTACTTCGCCCGAATCAATTTCCAAGGAAATTTCAGCCCTGGAAGAAAGTGGTATGCTTTCCCAAATGCTTTCAGGGGGGCTGTTTTTTTGTCCGCAGGCGGAGACCGCTGCAATAAGTATGAAAAATGGGGCGAAGAAAACAATGCGGTTCATTGCAATAAAAATTATCCTATCAATATGTATTTCCGCGGAAGGCTCTGTATTCGGGAACGCGAAATATGTTTACAAAGATACGAGGATAGTTAAGGGGAGCACAATGGTTTGAATAATAGCATATTTGGTCGAGAGCAGTTATTGAAATTTCAGGAGGCTGACAAAGACAGTTTTTCGCAGACAGGGAGAATTATGTTCCTAATACAATTGACCTGCCCTGTTACTTAATACTAGACGACAGGTGTAAAAAAAGGTAGAACAAGATAAAGTGATCAGCGAGGGAAATGATAAGGCAAAGAAACTTATGTATGAAGTAATTGTTTTTCGGGGTAAAGGGGATTTTTGAACGAAAGAATATTGAGTATTTAGTGGAATCTACTTTTGTTAGATTTATTTGAGTCGCCTTTCCCATTACGTGTGCAATTTGTGTGCAAAAGTGGTGGAAACACTGGACATAATAGACACAATGGACACTTTTTTGCCCTATTTGTGGACACAATAAATCTTTGGTTTTCCCTAATGGTTATTGGTAAAAATTTCAAAAAGGGTGTTA
>CAZCPP010000401.1:0-3887 GCA_964500655.1 uncultured Anaerolineaceae bacterium
CAATCGTACCTTGAGTGGCAGGAACATCAATCAGGGCTGCTAAATCCCGGTAAATAGTTTGAATATCTGCATCTGAATCGGGTAAGATTGCGGGGGTTATCACAACATCGTAAGATGGTATGTTGCCAGCCAGTATATATCCATTGCGATCATAGATAATACCTCGAGCAGGTGGAATTGAAACAGTGGTTGTGTAATTTTCGACCGCCTGATCCAACCAATCCCCACCTTGAATTACCTGCAAACCAAGGAGTCTGAAAAGTAGAGAACCCATCACCAACGCAACAACCCCATAGACTGCCCACAAACGCCATGTCAGAGGTTGAAAACCAGGGGTAGTAGTAGAACTCATTCTACCCCCGGCTTGGGATTAGTCCATTGTGTCAGATCACGTACAATAACAAAGACGGGGATTGAGAACAATAAATTTAGCAATATACTTGGCAAAACGATCAACCCAACCGATTCGGTAAATGGCAACGGTCTACCAAATAAAATCAATGCCAGTAAAGCCATTAAATTCATTACTAATGCTCCAATAAAAACTACACTGAACATCGCAAGCAGTGGCGCTTGCCAGACTCGCAACCTTAGGAGCTGCGCAAGGTAAACTACTAACAAGTACCCTAAAAAAACAACAGGCCAAGGCATTTCTGAGACAAAGGATACCATAATGCTCGCTACAACGGCCCACAGCCAGGCTGTTGTAGATTCAGCATGCAACGCCCAAGCTGCCAATATAATTAGCACCAGATCGGCATAGCCCGATAACAGAATAATTTGACTGATCGCAGTCGATTGAATCATGACAACCAACGCCAGCAACGGGAAAGCAATAATATTTCGGATCATGCTTAAGGGGATACTTCAGGTATCAAAGGTTCAATATCAACCGGTCGAAAATTAGTAATAACCAGCACAATTTCCAGGCGAGAAAAATCGACTGCCGGCTGGATGGTCGCCTGTTGAAACAATTCGTAATCACGCTTGCGAACATTGAGTACTTGCCCGATAATCAAGTCAGGTGGGTAACCGCCACCTAATCCAGAGGTTAATACCACATCACCAGGTTCTACCGTGACCTCTTGCGAGATCATATCTAGCAACAAATCACCCGTAATTGAGCCAATGAGTACCGCATCCGTATCTGCATTTTGTAAACGAATATTGATCGCTGAGGCAGGATCAGTAAGCAATTGCACGCGAGCTGCATCCGCGATTACTGAATCCACTCGCCCGATCAATCCTTTATTAGTAACGACTGGCATGCCTCTCAAAACACCATCATTCGACCCGCGATTGATAATGACATAATGAAGGAAGGGGCTTGGATCACGTCCTACAACCGCAGCCCCCTTGTACGTACTTTCAGGATTTGCACGCGAAAAATCTACTAGCGCTGCCAAAATCTCCGTCTCAGCAACCTTTTGTTGCAATTCGATCACTTGGCCTTGTAACCGTGAGACCTCAGCTTCAAGTTCAGCATTCCTTTGGCGTAAAGTTGCGCTATCGCGTGGTGCTGCTAGAAAATCCTGGATTGCCGAATATCTTGTCGCAAACCAGGTTTGAACATCAACTAAAGCACTTCCAAATCCACGCGATGCGCTACCAAGATATCCCCCAAAGGCCAAGAAAAGAACTCCTCCAACAATCAAGAAGATAATTGTCGTTTGAAGGGGACGACCAAACAATTCTCTCATTTAAAAATACTTGTAAAATTTCTCTAATTGTTATGGCGTGTGCTACCGCGCTCCAAACCAACCAAGTAACGACTCAAACTATCATATTCTTCAAAGATCATACTAGCACCACGCGCCACACATGTTAAAGGGTCTTCTGCCACCCAAACTCGCAACTTCAGTTCATCAGATAGACGATCCGCCAGCCCCTGTAAAAGCCCACCCCCACCAGCCAAGCAAATCCCAATATCCATTAAATCAGTAACAATCTCTGGTGGGATTTCATCCAAGGCATCACGAATAGTGTCGACGATCACCTGCACCGAACCAGATAGCGCTTCACGGATTTCAACGGAAGATACTTCAATAGTTTCGGGTAATCCCGTTACTAAATTCCGTCCACGAATTTCCATTGTTTTTTCTGTCGGTAGGGAGAAGGCTGAGCCAATATTCCATTTTACCTGCTCAGCAACACCTTCACCGATCAACAGGTTGTATTTATTTCGAAGATACTGGACGATGTCCTCATCCATTTCATCGCCGGCTACACGCAGTGAACGAGAAGCAACCACCCCACTCATAGACATGACAGCCACTTCAGTTGTGCCACCGCCGATATCAACCACCATGCTGCCACGCACATCTCCAATTGGTAATCCGGCGCCCAGCGCTGCTGCTATCGGTTCCTCCAATAACAGGGCTTGACGCGCCCCTGCTGCCATGGTGGCATCAAATACAGCACGCTTTTCAACCTCTGTTACACCAGTCGGGATACCAATCACAACCCGGGGACGTGGTAACGGGACAACGCTCTGTTCGTGAACTTTACCAATAAAGTATTCCAGCATTATTTGGGTGATATCAAATTCTGAAATTACTCCATCGCGTAACGGCCGCACCACTACAACATTTCCAGGTGTGCGGCCGACCATTTCTTTCGCTTCCAGTCCAATCGCAAGGGGTTGTCGTAGTCGTTTGTCGATTGTTACCCAGGATGGTTCATTAATGACAATACCCTTGCCGCGAACATTGACAAGGGTGTTAGCTGTACCTAAATCAATGGCAATATCCAGAGAGAACAGGCCTAATAGCCAGTTGATGGGATTTAAAGCCAATGTGGGCTCCTCTATGCATTTTCCTGGCCAAAATTATACCATGAGCATATTTTTTGAATGAATTATGAAACTTATACAGGGGGTTTGGGTTACTACAAGTACAAAAATTCCATTTTTCATCTATCATCAGGAGGAGTCATGTCCAAAATTGCAATCGTAACCGACAGCACAGCATATATACCACCTGAACTTGTCCAAAAACACGCCCTAACTATTACTCCGCTGGTCGTGATCTGGGGAGAAGAAATCTTCGAGGACGGAACCGAGATCCACCCTGAGCAATTCTACACGCGCCTCCAAACGGCCAAAGTAATGCCATCTACATCACAAGCCACGCCTGCCACGATGAAGTCTGCTTTTGAGAAGCTAATTGACCAAGGTAATGACGTACTGGGTATCTTCATCTCATCCAAGCTTTCCGGTACCATTCAGTCCGCAATCCAGGCTAAAGATCTGATGAAAAAGGGCGCAGATAAAGTAACAGTTGTCGACTCCGAAACAACTGCAATGGCAATGGGCTTCCAAGTATTGACTGTTGCAAATGCAATTGCAGACGGTGCAAATCTGGAAGACGCACTTACTCTTGCCGAAAAGGCACGGAAAAATTCCGGTGTCTACTTTGCTGTGGACACACTAGAATTCCTACATCGCGGCGGGCGCATCGGTGGGGCACAACGCTTCCTTGGCACAGCCCTGAATATGAAGCCTGTCCTAACAGTTCAAGACGGAGGCGTTGAGGCGGTTGAACGAATACGCACAAAACGCAAAGCTCGTAACCGTGTCATCGAACTGGTTACAGAGCAAGTACAGGGCAATGACAATATTCGATTGGCGACTCTGCATGCCAATGCAGCCGATGAGGCGCGTGCATTGTTAGATCAAGCTGCAGAACAGATAAATCCTGTTGAAACTGTCTTCTCTGAAGTCAGCCCGGTCATTGGCACCCACACTGGGCCAGGAACTGTTGGTCTGGCTTATATATTTGGACTGTAAATAGCGATACAAAACAAATCTTTCAAACCGCTCAAACAATAAGACAGCCTTCTATGAAGTCGTTTTAGTCAAGCCCCATAGCAAGTTGCGCGTTAGCAGG
>CAZCPP010000402.1:0-3881 GCA_964500655.1 uncultured Anaerolineaceae bacterium
GAATTTCATTCGACATACAAAGCTATCGACTTCCAGTCGATAGTAGTTTACTGAATGAAATTATCTTCGCCCACTACGACGGTCGCTCCCGCGACCTCCACGACGATTGTCACTGCGCCCGCCGGAACGATTTCCACCTGAGCGTCCACCCCCTCGAGGTTTATCCTTCTCGCGAGCCTCTTCTGCACTCCAACCTTCGAGCACAGCTTGGCGAGATAGACGGATCTTACCCATTGGGTCAATATCCGTAATCATGACAGTGATCTCATCGCCCATCCCAACTACATCTTCAACCGTTTCCACCCGTTCGGAATCGAGCTGGGAGATGTGCACTAGCCCGTCGGTGCCGGGCAGGATTTCAACAAAGGCGCCAAAGTTCTCAATGCGCACTACCTTGCCGGTGTATATGCGGCCGATCTCGGGGCTTTCGCCCAGCGCTTCAATGTGCTCAATGGCAGCCTTCGCGCCTGTCCCTTCAACGGCAGCGATGTATACAGTGCCATCTTCTTCGATGTCGATTTTTGTGCCGGTTTCGTCTTGCAGGGTGCGAATGTTCTTTCCGCCAGGGCCAATCAATGCACCAATCTTGTCCACCGGTATCTTGATGGTAGTGATGCGTGGGGCGTGGTCTTTCAGTTCAGCACGCGGTTTTGGTATTGCGGCCTGCATAATATCAAGAATAGCCATGCGTGCTGTATGTGCTTGCTCAAGCGCTTCTTTCATAATGTCAGCGCTAAGGCCACTGATTTTAATGTCCATTTGCAGGGCAGTGATACCCTCAGTAGTACCGGCAACTTTGAAGTCCATATCACCGAGATGGTCTTCGGTGCCTTGGATGTCGGTCAATACTTTGTAGCGGCCTTTCTCATCGCTGATTAACCCCATGGCGATGCCTGCCACGGGGGCCTTGATCGGTACGCCCGCGTCCATTAATGCCAGTGTGGAGCCACAAACGGATGCCATTGAGGTCGAGCCGTTAGATGACAGGCATTCGGATACCAACCGAAGTGCGTAAGGGAAGGTTTCTTCAGCGGGGATGACCGGTTCAAGGGCGCGTTCTGCCAATGCACCATGCCCGATTTCGCGACGTTTCGTTCCGCGAAGTGGCCATGTTTCTCCGGTGGAGTAGGGTGGGAAGTTGTAGTGATGCATATAGCGCTTGGTGGCGACCGGGGTGAGCGAATCTATTTTTTGCGCTTCGCCCAGGGTCCCAAGTGTCGCCAAAGTCATCACCTGGGTTTCGCCACGCGTGAACAGGCCGGAACCATGTGCGCGTGGGGAAAGTTCAACTTCAGCCCAGATATTGCGCAGCTCTTTTGGCTCACGGCCATCGGGACGGTTCCCTGTTGCAAGAATGCGCTCGCGCACAATAGCTTGTTCAGCGGTGGCAAAGGCTTTTTTAACGGTAGCAGGCGCGGGGTAGTCCGATGCGTCTGCGTCTTCAGGGGCAGTGAATTCTTCCAGCGCCTTTGCTTGTAGTTCGTCCATCCCGCCGTAAAAATCGTTTTTGGTAAGCGGCTTGCCAAGCAGTTCGTTCATTGGGTCGTTGACAAAGTCGAATACCTTTTTGTCCAATGCTTCGTTGGTAGGGGCGAATTCGGCTTCACGCTTGGGCTTGCCGAGTTCTTCTTGCATCTTGAGTTGCAGGTCGATGATGGGCTGCATGGACTGGTGCCCCAGTTCAAGCGCTTCTACCATTGTTTCTTCAGACACTTCATTTGCACCGCATTCGACCATTAGGATGGCATCTTTGGTGCCAGCAATGCGCAGGTCGAGGTCAGATGCGTCCATTTGTTCAAAGGTGGGGTTTATGATGAATTCGCCATCAACGCGCCCAACACGCACTGCGCCAACCGGGCCATTCCAGGGGATATCTGAAATGGTGACGGCAGCAGATGCGACATTGACAGCCAAAATGTCGAGCGGAGTCACGTCGTCTGAAGAGACCGAAAACATGATAACTTGAACATCGTTGCGCATGCCTTTGGGGAAGAGTGGGCGCAACGGTCGGTCGGTAAGACGCGAAGTCAAGATGGCGTCGGTGCCGGGGCGCCCTTCACGGCGGAAGAACCCGCCAGGAATTTTGCCGGTGGCGTACATGCGTTCTTCGAAGTCTACGCTGAGGGGGAAGAAATCGAGACCTTCACGTGCGCGGCCCATAGTAGCGGATGCGAAAATGATGCTATCGCTTAACTGGATGGTTACGGCGCCACCAGCTTGCCCAGCTAACTTGCCTGTTTCAAACGTGATGGTTTGCGAGCCTACAGTGGTCGCATATGTTTTTGCTTCGGGTTTCATTTTATCTCCTATGTGGGGCTGGCAATTACTAACTGACATGCGTTAAAATAGCATACTTTACAAAGAGATTCAATTTCTCTTTGCGTAGTTGCCAAATTACGCATTGAAGCATCGGTAACAATTTTCGCGAGCCCCTTGAATAACTTTCCGCCTGGTCAGGGACTGAAGAGCGGTGGCAACAACTCTGGATTTGGGCTTGCCAGCACTATTCAATTCCTGACAGCGGATAAATAAACGTAAACCCTAAAGGTATAAGATCTTTAGGGTTTATAAACATTACTTTCTGCGCAGATTCAACTGCTCGGTCAAACTCAGGTATTTCTGGTATTCTATCTTACGCAAATATGTCAGCAGGCGGCGACGCCGTCCCACCATTTTGAGTAAACCGCGGCGGCACGATTCATCGTGTTTATTGGCGCGCAAATGCTCTGTTAATTGCGTGATACGCTTGGTCAAGATTGCAACTTGCACTTCGGGAGAGCCCGTATCACTATCGTGGCGGTGATACTCCTGAATGACCTGGGTTTTAACTTCCTTATCTAAAGGCATGACGTATGCTTTTCCTTTCTCTATATTATGCAGGTCTCCGTGCCCACAGCCACATCCCATATTTTCAGGAGTAACCGTGTGGCAGGACCAGTCACGGGGGGAGATTATACCAGAAAATAGACTTAATCAACCAACAGAAACACGATTTTTTCCCGCTGCCTTGCTTTTGTACATCAGTTTATCTGCCCGATCGATTAGACTGTCAAGTGTATCATCTGGGCGGGCTAAAGTTGCACCAATCGATATTGTTATCGAAGGTATTTCTCCGTTTGCCGGTATAATCGTCTGTTTCACCAACATGCGCAACTTCTCTGCAAGTGATTCGAGCGTCGCTTGGTCGATATCAAATGCAATTGCAAGAAATTCCTCGCCGCCCCAGCGACCAGCTGTGTCAGTATCACGCAGATTATGTCGCAATGTGTTGGCAACCACATGCAATACTTTATCACCAACAATATGTCCGTAGGTGTCGTTGAAGGATTTGAAATTATCAATATCGATAAATAAAATACCGAAAGGGATGCTACTGTATTGAAATTCTAGCAATGCTCCCCTGAGCTTATGTTCGAGGTGCTTACGATTACCTACAAGGGTGAGTGGATCAAAAGCAGTCGTCTGCTCAAGACTCTCTGTGCGCCGTTTAACCCTGGAAAGCACCGGGTTATCACTAAACAGTTCTGCTGCGCCGATCAAACGATCGGTTTTCCCATAGATAGGGAATGTCTTTACAAGAACAGGAATTGGAAATCCCTCCGCATGGCGAATATAGATTTCCATTTCACGGGGCTTTCCATCTGTGACGGTTGCGATCAGTGGACAATTTAGATCATTAAGCTGAAATCCGCCCTCATCAAGGTGTTGTAGGATATCGCTGCCCATCAAAATCCCGAGCACTTGTTGTGCTGGACGGCCAGTGATACGTTCAGCACCTGTATTCCAAAAGGTAATCTTACGATTCGAATTTACGAAGCAAATGCCGTCATCTGATTCACTGACATATTTGAGTAGCAGGTATTCTCGGTAGCACCGGGGCA
>CAZCPP010000403.1:0-3869 GCA_964500655.1 uncultured Anaerolineaceae bacterium
AAAACGGCCTGCCTGAAAGGCAGGGGTTTTAGACCCTATTTACAGACAATAAAAGAACTGATTGCCAAGGGCAACAAAATTGCGGCTGTAAAGCTTTATCGTGAAATTACATTCGTTGGCCTGAGAGAAGCCAAGGATGCGGTAGAAGCAATTGAGCGAGGTATTCCTGTAAATATTCCTGCGCATACACCAGTGGGTAAACCTGCACCCGGCCTGGAAACTGAAATTAAACGCTTGCTGGCAGAACGGAAAAAGATTGATGCAGTCAGAGTATATCGCGAAACCTACAAGGTTGGACTAAAAGAAGCTAAGAACGCGATTGATGCGATCGAACTCCAAACTCCGCGGGAAACGACCACGAGTCTGCTTTCAAAAATGTCTTTGTCGTCATCCAACGACAATGATCCATTTGCAGAAGACAATCAACGAAATCGCAGTTGCCTGGTTCTAGTTATTGCTATTTTGCTAGTTGGAATAGGTGGATTGGTAATATTCTTATTGAATAATAATGGATTCTAAAAACAACACGAAAATAAAATGGACTCTTATCCTTGGCGACACACTCGCCTTGGCAATCGTCACCGTTATTGGTTTTGCATCTCATGGTGAAACCGATATTGCCTTCGCACCTCGTATGTTCACAACTTATATTCCATTATTGGTTAGCTGGTTCCTGATCGCTCCCTGGCTGGGACTATTCAATCCACAGATGACAGCCCAATCCAAAACAGCTTTTGCGGTCACCTTTGGCGATGCTGTTGGCCTCTCCAATGACTGCCATCCTGCGAGCCAGTATGCTAAATTCGGTCGCTTTGCCGT
The DNA here is from genome assembly GCA_964500655.1 of uncultured Anaerolineaceae bacterium. Lineage (GTDB taxonomy): Bacteria > Chloroflexota > Anaerolineae > Anaerolineales > Villigracilaceae > JAABUE01. Next base: position 820 of record CAZCPP010000403.1, read on the forward strand.
TATTTACAATTGTCCTTGGCGGGAGTGCAGCACTGGGAATGTTGGTATGGCGGGGGCTTTATATTTTGTCTGGGCAAAGCAATTCTCTAACAGATAATCGTTACTCCTTCATATCCTTTTACTAGGATGGCTTTCTATCCTTGTAATGATAAAATACACTCAATGGACGAACCTGCCCTCATCAATGAAGCTCAACGCGGCGACCTGGATTCATTCAATACCCTTGTCTTGACCTATCAAGACATTCTTTTCAACACCGCTCTGCGCATCATGGGGGACGAGGATTCAGCTGCCGATGCCACGCAAGAAGCTTTTCTTTCGGCATTCCGAGCGATAAAATCCTTCCGTGGTGGGTCGTTTAAGGCCTGGTTGTTGCGTACAGTCACAAACGCCTGTTATGATGAACTACGACGTCGAAAGCGTCGCCCTACTGTTCCTCTGGAGCCTGAAACTGACGATGGGGAGTTAATGGAAACTCCGCGCTGGTTGGCTGATCCGTCCATGAGCCCTGAAGAGGAAACCGAAACTGACGATCTCGAACACGCCATCCAACACTGTCTTGATAAACTGCCAGTTAAATTCCGTACAGTAGTAGTGCTAACCGACATCCAAGGTATGGACTATAAAGAGGTCGCCTCTGTTACACGTGTCCCTTTGGGTACTATCAAAAGTCGTCTGGCGCGAGCTCGCTTGAGGTTGCGTGAATGCCTGCAAGCTTTCTGGGAACTTTTACCAGCTGCCTTTCGTCTGGAAGAGGAGGGCCTCCGCACATGACCCCAACACCTTCCTCCCGCGATGTAAAACAACTTTCCGCTTATTTGGATGGGCAACTTACGTCATCTGAAATAACCAAGCTTGAAGCACGTCTCCAATCCGATCCCGAATTTGCTTCCGGCTTGAAAGATCTTCACGAGGCCCGTGATACTCTCCGTCAGCTCCCTCAACGACGCGCTCCCCGTAACTTTACATTAACCCCAGAGATGGTGGGTTTGAAACCACCCATGCCCAACACCTATCCGGTATTCCGCTTGGCATCCGTACTGGCAACCTTGTTGTTTTTCTTCACCTTTGCAACCAACTTGATGGCACCCCGTTTTGTCCAAACAGCTGTTCCACTCGCTAATGGAGTTTACTTTGGGGCGGATACAGAAATGCTTATGGAAGCAGAACCGGAAGAACCGGTAGCACCTGCCGAACAAGCAGATGCAATTCAGCCTGCACCTGCAGTTGAAAAGTCTACAGTCCCAAGAGCCGATGTTTCACCATCACCGACTGAAAGATTCACCATTGGAGCAGGTGTAGAAGAGCCGGCTGCACCCCCAGATGTAACCGAACCGGGATCGGGGATGCAGGAGACCTATGCCTTCACCACTACTCCCGCACCAGCGCAAACAGAAGGTGCAAACACAATGACAGATGATGACAGTGCCCGCGTTGAAGCAACCCCACAACCTTCTGAAAAGAGTGGGGTCGTGCCTGGTGAGGTCTATGCCCAGGAAATTCCGGCACTGGAAACGCCCCAACGAGAGCCCGCACCTTCAATTTATCCTACTGTGCAAATCGTACTGGCAGGAATAGCTGTCGGTTGTGCACTTATCGCTTTTACCCTACGCTTCTTCGCTATTCGTAAATGGCGCGCGAAAACCAAATAAAGTTTTGTCCCCGCTGCGGTATAGCTGTATCATTGCAGGAACGCTTCGGGAAAATCCACCCTGTTTGCCCGCAATGTGATTGGATTCATTTCAACGATCCAAAGGTTGCCGCGGCTGTCTTGGTAGAGCAAGATGGCAGCGTTCTTTTAGTCCGGCGTATAAATAAGCCATATCGTGGCATGTGGACTTTACCAGCTGGATTCGTCGATGCCGGCGAGGATCCGGCTCGGGCTGCTGAGCGGGAATGTTTAGAAGAAACGGGGCTGTCTATCCGTGTGACGCGCGTGTTGGATGTCATCCCAGGTAGAGAGCACGAACGCGGCGCTGATTTTGTTATTGCTTATTTTGGGAAAGTAATTGCGGGAGACTTATCCCCCGGTGACGATGCAGATGCGGTGGAATGGTTCTCTCGAGACAATTTGCCGCCTCTAGCTTTTGAAGCTACACAAAAACTACTGAATTTGCAAGTTCAATAGCCAGATTGGACAAATCTGGACATCTTGCAAAGAGGGAAATTGGTATGCTATACTCAAATTACCAATTCATTTCTATTCTTTATGGAGGAGAAAAAATGTATATGAAAACTCTGAAGCCCTTTGTATTTCTCATCGCGATAATAGCATTGGTCAGCCTGGCCTGCCTGGGTTCTGATGAAACGCCAGCACCGGAACCCGCTCCCGTAGAGCCTGCAGAGCCTGCTGAACCTGCAGAACCCGCCCAACCAGAACCCGCTGAACCAGCCCAACCTGCAGGGCAACAATACTTCACAGAAGAATTCGATTCTGATAACGGCAACTGGGACACAACTGCCATAAAGAATTCTGATACATCTGACACTTCTAAAACAAGTGCACAAATATTGGATGGCATTTTTGAGTTTGAAATTACTGGAAAGTATCTGACAATTTATTCTTTCTACACGCCATATGACTATGAAAATGTGAAAATCGATCTACTCGTCGAAAATCGCGGGACTAACGATAATCAGATAAACATCATTTGCCGTGCTACAGATGAAGGCTGGTATGAGTTTGCCATTGCAAACAATGGTTTGTACACTATCTTTGCAGTTGAACCTGACAAGGGCTATCGGAAATTACACGATGGCGGTTCTACAAAGATCAAGCCCGGCAAAGAATTCAACGAGTACTCAGTCATTTGTAATGATCGCACATTAGCGCTATACGTGAACGGCGTTGAAACTCGTGTGTTTGAAGAAAATGAATACGTATTCCGTAAGGGTCAGATCGGTATCGGCGTCTCATCTTTCAAAACCCCGGAAGTAAAGATCGAAGTAAATTCTGTCACGATCAGCGAACAGTAAACCTCTTACTATTACCTGCAACAGGGCTTTCTTAAAGTAGCAAAATCAGGTCAAAAACCTTGTTGGGGTGAGCA
>CAZCPP010000404.1:0-3868 GCA_964500655.1 uncultured Anaerolineaceae bacterium
TAAAGTGGACGACATAAACCGGAATCAGTGGATGATTTCACCGGAATCCGCAGTTTACTGCAAGCTACTGAAAAAACTTGATTTTTTATTATTTTTTTGTAATTAATGAGGTTATTAATTAAAGATAAAATGCATCATCCCTTGCCCTTTCAGGGCATACGTTAAGTTTCGTAATGACGTGTATAGGCGGGAGGAGGTCCTGATGAAACGCAGATTTTTAAGCGGTCTTGTTTTTACTCTGGTGGGATTACTGACTCTTTCAAATTTTGTTCTCGCACAAGAAGAAGTTTTGCTCTATTCGCAAGATTTTGAATCCGGGCGGCTCGAAGGGTGGAATCTCGGCCCTGGATGGGAAATTGTAGAAAGCGAAACTGATCATGCTCTAGCCGGGCAGGGACATGTTTGGGCTTCATATACCGCCGGCTCTTGGAGTGATTATCGCCTGCGTTTCAAAGTCAAATTGACCGGGGATGCAAGTCTTCACGCCAACTTTCGTGTTGCGGCAGGCCCAACCCGTTATTTCATTGGCCTGAATCGTGGTGGGTTGTATCTTGTCAAACAAAATGGGCCGGAAAACTTTACCGAAAATCTGGCGAATGCAGGGGGGGCTTGGAAATGGATGGCATGCGCTTGAGGTCACTGGCTATGGCTCAACTATTACTGTGTTGGTAGATGACCAGATCGTAATGACTTATACTGACCCAGAACCTATCCTCAGCGGCGGCATCGCCTTTGAATCGCTCAACGATGTGCAAGTGCTGATCGATGATGTTGAGATATGGGGGGTAGCCCCGCCTCCGACGCCGACCATGGAAGGAGGAACAGCCTGGATACGCACCGGCGGCCCACTGGGAGGCCTGGGTTATGACGTCCGTATGCACCCTGAAAACCCGGATATCATGTTCGTCACAGATGCATTTGCAGGAGTCTTCAAGAGCACAGATGGTGGGAAAACCTGGTTCCCGTCTAATAACGGGATCACAACCCGGGGTGGGGCATCTGGTGACGCCATACCCATTTTCTGTCTGACCATTGACCCCAATAATCCAAATACGGTCTGGACGGGAACGCAGAACGTCCGGGGGATTTTCAAATCCGAGGATGGGGGGGGGTACCTGGGCGGAGAAAACGAACGGCATCGTCGAAAATGAAGGCATCACTTTTCGCGGAATCAGCATTGATCCGCATTCGTCTGATATCGTCTATGTTGCTGCAGAGATCTCCAGTTGGACCTGGGCCCAGGGACAGGATGAGCAGATCGGGCGAGAATTCGATAAAACAAAGGGTGTCATTTATAAGACCACCGATGGTGGTGAAAATTGGACTCCCATATGGCGCGGAGATAACCTGGCGCGTTATATCTTGATCAATTCTCAAGATACGAATGTGCTGTATATCTCTACAGGTATCTTTGACCGCGAGGCTGCCGACTCAGATCACCACACGAACACAGCGGGTGGCGAGGGCGTGTTGAAATCCACTGATGGCGGCCAGACCTGGAGCCAGGTCAATAACGGGATTACCAATTTGTATGTCGGCACGCTGTTCATGCACCCCGAGAACCCGGATATTTTGCTGGCTGGAAGCAGCAATAATGCCTACCTGGATGGTGCGGGTGTGTTCCTGACTACCAATGGAGGCGCAAGCTGGGAAACTGTCCTAAGGGATGGGGTGCAATCCGTTGAATTTTCAGCAACGGATCCGAATATCGCTTATGCGGGCAACCCGGGCTTTATATACCGCAGTCAGGATGGTGGAAGAACCTGGCAAGCGACGAGAAGCGAAGAAGATTATGGTTGGGGCGCTCCCGGTGTGGAAGCCGGGTTCCCGATCGATTTCCAAGTGGACCCTCGCAATCCAATGCGCATCTTTGCCAACAACTATGGCGGTGGCAATTTCATGAGCGAGGATGGAGGCGAAACCTGGGTGGATGCCAGCAGTGGTTACACAGGTGCGCAGGTGCGGTCAATCGCTGTTTCGCCCGATGCGCCGACTCAGATTTACGCCGCAGCCCGCAGTGGGATTTTCGGGAGTTTCGACGGCGGTGGAACATGGGTTGGCCTGAATCATCGACAGGCTTCAGGGTTGGAATGGAACGCTGTCGCCATTGATCATGCGAATCCCCAGCATATCCTGGCGGCCAATAACTGGTCTGCGGCGATCTTCGAGAGTTGGGATGGCGGTCAGACCTGGGAGTGGACAGATATTCCAAAATTTGAAAGGCAGGGTTGGTGCGAAATCGCCTTTGCCCCTTCAGATACTCGCATCGTTTATGCCGGTTCAGCTGCGTTTTTCTCCGCAGGCAGTTTCGATGTGAATATCCCGGCTTCAGGCATATATGTGTCCCGGGATGGCGGAAGCTCCTGGGAGGATGCGAATGACACACTGACCCAAAACACTCACATAACTGACCTAGCTATCCATCCATCTAATCCGCAAATGGTGTATGAGGTTTCGCCCAACAGCGGGTTGTTCAAGACCAGTGACGGCGGCGCGAGTTGGGTTAGGCTGGAAGGCCTGCCAGCGCATGCGAGACCGCGTTCCATTGCAATCCACCCTTCGCAAGCGGATACACTTTTCGTCGGAACAGAATTTGGAGGCCTGTACCGTTCTCTTGATAATGGGAATACATGGCAGCCTATCGCTGCCGGGTTGCCACCAGAAGCCGCCATCACGAGCGTCCTGTTCAATCCCGTCGATCACAATCAGATGTTTTTAGGGGATCATTTCAGTGGTGTCTATCGCTCAAACGATGGTGGTCAAACCTGGTTTGCAAGCAATGCAGGTTTGAGGACTCGGGAGATCAATGAACTGGCATTTTCATCGGATGGATTACATCTGTACGCTGCTACGGAAGGCGAAGGAGTTTATCGATTGGATTTAGACGGACAGCCGCCTGAAGGCGCTGCTCCGCCTCCGACTCGGCCCGAGGCTGCTCCCGAACCCCCGGATGAGCAAACGCCAAGCTTGCCCTGCTTGGGCGGGTTTGTACCAATTGCATTAATCGGTGTGGTTTTGGTTTGGAGGCGCAAAGGATGACATGATTTCTCAAGTTTGGTCTCGCCTATTGCGTTTCATATCCAGCGTCTTGTTTCTTGGAATCGCGCTGACATCCTGTGGGCCTGTTCATGCGCCGGTTACGATTTCTGGCAGCGTGTTAGATGAGCACGGACCAATAGCAAGTGCTGTCGTGCGTGTACAAACCACAGATATCGATACCACCACTAATGCAGATGGAAAATTCACGCTTTCGGGATTAGTATCAGAAGATACTGTTAACGTCACAGCCTGGAAATCCGGTTACTATATCGTTTGTGAGCAGGATATCGCACCAGGGACAAGCGATGTTGAAATTCATCTCGAAGCGCATACTGAAACCGATAATCCAGACTATGCTTGGTTGCCATCTCAGTACCATCCTGGCCAGGGGGAAGACCAGGGCTGTTCCGAGTGTCACAGCAATGTGGAATCTGACATCCCATTCACGCTCCCTGTTGATGAATGGCTGCTGGATGCACATTCACAATCTGCGACAAATCCCCATTTCCTGACTATGTATACGGGTAAGGATATGCTGGGCAACCAAAGCCCGCCCACTCGTTTTGGTTACAGCCGCGATTATGGTAGCTTCCCCTTGCGTCCTGACCCAAACCAGCCTTATTTCGGCCCCGGCTACAAACTTGACTTCCCTGAGACAGCTGGCAACTGCGCGGCCTGCCATACCCCGGCTGCGTCAGTTAATGACCCCTACGGAATTGATCCCACAGCCGTAACCGGCGTACCTGCGGAAGGTGTGCCCTGCGATTTTTGTCACAAAATAAATTAAGGATTGATGTGGCGCGAAGCCGTCACATAATCTCTATTGAAC
>CAZCPP010000405.1:0-3862 GCA_964500655.1 uncultured Anaerolineaceae bacterium
CTAAAGTGGACGACATAAACCGGAATCAGTGGATGATTTCACCGGAATCCGCATATCCCCCTACCGATGGACATTGACCCGCACTCTGTTTCCTTTTACAATACCGCTATGTTACCCTCGTTTGTTGAGTTTACAGGCGTATTCTCAATGGTTGGGGGCTTCTACCGCCCCGATCATGACCCTCCGCATGTATTTTAGAGTCCACTTGCCCCAACTTTAGTGATTCCCTATTTATTCTAATCCGGAGGAAAAAACCTATGGCTAGCCCAATTATTTCCAAACGTGCTCCTGTTTATGCCGAGGTTCCTGATGAAAAATGGAACGATTGGCGTTGGCAGTTAAGCCACCGTTTGAATTCTGTTGAAGAGATCGAGAAAGTACTCTCACTGAGCGATAGTGAACGTAATGCGCTTCAGACCAGCGGCCTGTTCCGCGTGGATATCACGCCTTACTTCATTTCTTTGATCGACCCTGATGATCCGAATGACCCTGTGCGCAAACAAATCATCCCGAGTTCAGATGAATTGGAAGCCTTCACCGCCATGATGGAAGATTCGCTGGCTGAAGACCGCCACTCTCCGGTCCCCGGCCTGGTTCACCGTTACCCGGATCGTGTGCTGATGTTAGTAACAACTCAATGTGCGTCTTATTGTCGGTATTGCACACGTTCACGTATTGTCGGCGATCCCGGCCAGACCTTCTCACGTCAGGAATTTGAAGCCCAGATCGAATATCTCAAAAAAACCCCCCAGGTGCGTGATGTGCTACTCTCTGGTGGTGATCCGTTGGTGCTGGCGCCCAAAATACTCAAGGAAATCCTGACCCGATTACGTGAAATTCCACATATTGAAATTGTCCGTATCGGCTCACGCGTGCCAGTATTCCTGCCCATGCGTGTCACGCGAGAACTGTGCGACATGCTGGAAGAATTCCACCCGCTGTGGATCAACATCCACATCAACCACCCCAACGAGATCAGCCAGGAACTAGCCGAGGCCTGCGACCGTATGGCGCGTACTGGCATTCCGTTAGGTAATCAAACCGTCTTAATGGCGGGCATCAATGATTGTGTTCACATCCAGCGCGAACTGGTACAGAAGATGACACGCATCCGCGTGCGTCCGTACTACCTCTTCCAGGCCGACCTGGTGGAAGGCGCGGGTCACTTCCGAACACCGGTTGCCAAAGGGATCGAGATCATCGAAGGTCTGCGCGGTCACACCTCAGGGTACGCTGTGCCTCAATTTATGGTGGATGCACCTGGCGGGGGCGGGAAGATCCCGGTCATGCCTAATTACCAGATAAGCGCTTCAGATCACAAGATCATCTTGCGTAACTTTGAAGGCTATGTCACAACATATGAAGAGCCAAGTAAATACGAAGCACATGATCCCGCAACTTGTTCCTACTGTCAGAGCAAACGTCCCGAGCCGGGGCAGAAGGGCATCACGGGCCTGCTTGACGGAGAAGAAATGTTTATCAAACCCGAAGGTTTTGAACTGACTCATGACCGCCATGGTATCCAGCATCGATTAAAAGATGAGAAGAAGTGGAAACCGTTAGGGATTGGAGCAGGAACCAAGAAAGAAATGGAAGAGTAGTATCATTCCGAACAAAAGGAGAAACGAATGAACCGTTTGCCTATTCCTCTACGAGTGTTATTTTCGTTACTGGCTATTGTATTGCTGGTAGCTTGCGGAGAACAAATGCCTAGCGCCGAAGAGATTGAATCCGCGATCAAAACCTCGGTTGCCATGACAGTGGAAGCCGAAGGAAAAATAGCTACATCGGTTGCATTGACTGTGGCCGCTCGAGAAACTGAAGCAGCTGGAGCGCTCCCTACAGCCACATCATCTCCGACACCGTTACCCACCCTGACTCCGGTGCTGGCATCAGCAACCCCATTTACGATTGGGTCATCGTCTGGTGGCGGTGGGGGAGGCGGCGGTGGGGGCGGTGCTGGGAACAGCTCGGGTGATTCTTGTGACATTATTCGTCAAAGGCCAATAGACAATACAGAATTCCGCCGCAAACACAATTTTGATGTCACCTTTACAATTCTAAATAATGGCACAACAACCTGGCCAGCCGGTAACGATCTAACTTTATTGAGAGATTATGGTGTCCTTTCGCCTGCTTTCGTTACAGAACAACTCCTGGAAATGAAGCCGGGAGATACACACACAATTGCAACCTATGATGCGGAAGCCCCAGACACTCCAGGATTTTATGTGATCGATTTCAAACTCGAGGGAGGCTTCTGTTATCCTTATGTTGCTTTTTGGGTAATCCGGTAGGTGAATGTGGAAAAGTACGGTGTTTTAAATTAAGAAAGAGGATCTGTGATGGACAGGCGAGTTGTTCGCCGGGTAATCCTATGGCTGATTGCAGGAGTAGTTGTATTGGGATGTGGTACGCCGGTTTTTGTCGCCTCGCCCTCTTCAGTAGCCGATCCCGGTTCTGTTGGAACAACAATTGCACGAACTGCCGGGGCAGCTCAGACGCAAACGATGATTTCGCTGCCTTCATCACAGACACCAACATCAACCCTTTCACCTGAAAAAACTGCTACATTATCATCCACACCAACAGCTACGGTTTTGTTTGTGACCGATACCAGCTTACCAGAGGGTTTTCTAGTAGATAATGATTCTGACACTGATGGCGACAGTGGAAGTAGTGACAGCGATATCGATGGTGGTGATCCGACGGAAACCCCAACCCCAACAGAAACACGCAAACCTAGGGAGTGGAACTGTCGTGTTTTATCCAAGAGCCCCACAAAAAATGCTGTTTTGAAAGAGAAATCCAGCTTTACAACAACTTGGACAGTAGAAAATATTGGTACGAAGACATGGCCCAAAAAGGGAGTGGATATAATATACCAATCTGGTGCACACCTCCATAGCGGAAAACCTTATTACGATTTACCAAAATCAATTGGACCGGGAGGGACCGTCACAATAAAAATTACGATGACTGCCCCGAAGTATCCAAAAACTGTTTCTACCAGATGGGCGCTAAAAGTTGGTGACAGAGAATTTTGTTCTGTGAAATTTGTTATCGAGGTTAAAAAATAGACTTGGTTCAGGATCATGAATAATCGAGCAATAAAACTTACTCTTTTGTTTGTTTCTATATTTATTCTACTTGCTTGCGAGTTGCCCGTTTTATCAACTCCAGCACCATCAAACCAAGAGCCTGTTCCCATTAATACTATCATTGCTGGAACAGTTGCTGCTGCACAGACACAAACCGCTGTTATGTTGCCAATTCAAACTACAACACCAACGTCAACATCAACTCCATTGCCAACGAAAACGCCGACAATAACCTTAACGCCTACGGAGACGTTTGTCTTTGTGATACCTACCTCTACTAAGCCATTTGAACCTCATAGCGCTGGTTCGCAATGTGATTTAATTGCCTTGACACCATTTAAACCGATATTCAATCCTGGTGACAAATTTGATACTTCCTGGACACTCCAAAACACAGGAAGTGATATTTGGTTTAGTAATGATGTTGATTTCAAGTATTCTTCTGGGACAGATATGCATCCGAACGATATTTACGATCTCCCTCATGATGTTACTCCCGGGGGCAATGTAATAATTACTGTTTCCATGGTAGCTCCGCAAAAAACTGGAACCTTCACAACAAATTGGGTTTTGTCAACAAATAATAAAACGCTTTGTAAAGTGTCTACCACTGTCACGGTAAGGTGATGCCTATCGCATTCTGATATGAAGAAAAATGTGATTATTAGACTCCTGTTTTTACTAGGAAGCTCACTTGTGATCGTTGCTTGCATAAAACGGAGCAAGCCGAACACCTTAAACGGAGTAAGTCGCACAGGTTA
>CAZCPP010000406.1:0-3850 GCA_964500655.1 uncultured Anaerolineaceae bacterium
TGCGACAACAACTCAAGTCGCCTGCTGTTCAGATGCGTCTTGCGTAAGTCCTATAGAACTGAAATTGACACTTGGTTCTCCTTTCAGGTGAATACTCAGTTATTAATATTATGAGCCTTTTTCGTCCAAAGTCAATAGAAGGTCTTTTAATAATTGAGCCCCAGACGAAAACATAACCAATTCAATTTGTTTCTTTGTTAGCTGCATCAGTTCGATCGCCTTCTCAGTTGAAACCGCGGCGGCCTTCAAGAACTGACCTGCCATTCCACCCAGGGAGGCACCCAGGGCTATATATTTGGCAATGTCGAGGCCGTCTTTCAGGCCGCCGCTGGCGAAGATGGTCATTTCGGGTTGAACGCATTTTACATTTAGAATCGACTTGACTGTGGGGATACCCCAACCGACAAAGGTAGCGGCTAGTTCGCGAGTGAATTCGTCTGGAGCGCGGTGCATCTCGACCTGCGACCAACTGGTCCCGCCCGCACCGGCTACGTCAATTGCGGAGACGCCGCACTCACCAAGTAGCTTGGCGGTTCGTTCGGAGATACCCCAGCCAACTTCTTTGGCGATGACGGGGACTTCCAGTTTTTTGCAGACTTCTTCGATCTTCTTGGCTAACCCTGCGAAGTTGGTGTCACCTGCATCTTGCACGGCCTCCTGCAGGGGATTGAGGTGTAGGATGAGCGCATCCGCCCGGATCATGTCCGCGGCTTGGCGACATTCGTCCACGCCGTAGCCATAATTGAGCTGCACAGCACCCAGGTTGGCGAAGAGTAAAATGTCCGGCGCGACCTTTCGCGTGATGGAAAACGTGGGCGTTTGTTCGGGATGTTCCAGCGCGGCCCGTTGGCTGCCGACTCCCATGGCGACGCCGACTTCCTGTGCGGCTTCGGCCAAACGTTGGTTAATCTCGCCGGCTTCTTCCGTCCCGCCGGTCATGGAGCTGATCAGGATCGGAGCGGCCAGTTTTTTCCCGAACAGGCTCAGGCTGGTGTCGATGCGATCCAGGTTCAGTTCGGGAAGCGCATCGTGGGTGAAGTGATAATTCTCTAGCCCTGTGGTCAGGGCTGAGCGGACATCCTGTTCCAAGTTAATCTTGATGTGGTCGGATTTTCGCTCTTCGATTGGGGCCCCTTTGGGCGCAACTTTTGACATAAGGCAGTGTTCCTGTCATTGAGTCCCCGCAAGGGGATGGGTTGGAGGCTGACTTGACTCTCCTATTACTAGGATTACAATAGGCCAGCCAAAATTATTGAAATCTATTCAGGAGGATCATTATGTCTGATACATTTGCTGATGTAAAGGCAATTATCGTAGACTTACTTGGTGCAGACGAAGATAAGATTACGATGGAAGCCAGTTTCCGCGACGATCTCGAAGCAGATTCTCTCGACCTGGTCGAGTTAATCATGGCTTTTGAGGACAAATTCGGTGCGGAAATCTCGGACGAAGACGCCCAAGCCATAACGACAGTGGGTGGTGCAGTCAAATACATCGACGATCATAAATAAGTCATTGATTTGATTATACATGCAGAGACGCCCGAATGGGCGTCTCTGTGTATTTAACATATTCCTACGAAGATTCGATTATTTTAGTAAGGTTGGAATTTCTTCCGGATGTTTTGCGACCCGTACACCCGCATTTTCGAGCGCAGCGATCTTCTCAGCAGCGGTACCCGCTCCACCTTCGATGATCGCGCCTGCGTGCCCCATGCGTTTTCCAGGAGGTGCAGTTTGACCGGCGATAAAGCTGGCCACAGGTTTGGTCATTTTGGAGGCGATATACTCAGCAGCCTTCTCCTCATCCGTTCCGCCGATCTCACCAATCATAATGACCTTCTCGGTTTGGGGGTCGTGCTCGAACATATCCAATACGTCAATAAAATTCGTTCCGTTGATTGGATCGCCGCCAATGCCAACACAGGTGGATGCGCCCATGCCCAAATTCTTCATCGCGTATAGCACTTCATAAGTCAGTGTGCCAGAGCGCGACACGACACCTACATTTCCTGAGATGGCGATATCCCCAGGGATGATGCCAACTTTGGCCTCGTCGGGAGTTAGCAAGCCAGGGCAATTAGGGCCTACCAGGCGCACACCCTTTTGGTCTAGGTAATTTCGAACCCGCATCATATCCTGGACGGGGACTCCTTCGGTGATGCAAACGATCAGTGGGATGCCTGCGTCTGCAGCTTCGAACATAGCATCTGCTGCAAAGCGTGAAGGCACGAAAATGATTGAAGCGTTCGCTTCAGTTGCAGCAACGGCAATTTTCACTGAGTCAAAAACCGGTATCTTTCCGTCTAATACCCATTCACCGCCTTTGCCGGGTGTCACGCCTGCGACGACGTTGGTTCCATATTCGACCATGTGGGTGGTGTGGAAGAGTCCTTCGTTGCCTGTAATTCCCTGTGCTAATAAGCGAGTATTTTTATCGACTAATATGCTCATAGCTTAGACTCCCTTTGCTGCGGTGACGGCCTTCTTTGCAGCGTCGGCTAACGTATCTGCAGTGATCATTTTTGCGTCGGCTAGTAGGGCGCGGCCTTCTTCCGCGTTGGTGCCCACTAACCTCACAACCATAGGAACCTTTGGCTTGACCTCTTTCATTGCTGCTAGAATACCTTTGGCAACCTCATCACAGCGGGTGATGCCACCAAAAATGTTGTACAGCACGGCTTTGACGTTTTTGTCTTCAAGAATGATGCGCATCGCAGCGGCAACTTTATCAGAACCAGCCCCTCCGCCAATGTCGAGGAAGTTAGCTGGTTCACCACCAAATAACTTGATAACATCCATGCTGGTCATAGCCAAACCAGCGCCATTGACCATACAGCCGATGTCACCATCCAGCTTGATGAACGAGAGTCCATATTTACGAGCTTCTGTCTCTGACGGAGCTTCTTCGTCAATGTCTCGCATCTCGGCCAGATCTGGGTGACGAAAAAAAGAATTGTCATCGATCAACATCTTGCCGTCCAGAGCTATTAACTTTTTATCTTTATTTATAACCAACGGATTGATTTCCGCCAGGGTTGCATCGCTGGCTTTGTAGGCCTGCCACAGCCCATGGGAAATATTGCCAAACTCACGCCAATTGTCACGCGGCAAGTCGATGGAAGCGGCAACATCACGAGCCTGATAGTCTCGTAGGCCAAGTAAAGGATCAATATGCACTTTGATGATTTTCTCCGGGGTGGTTGCAGCGACCTCTTCAATGTCTACGCCGCCTGCGGCTGAAGCCATCAAGACAGGCTTTTTTGCTGCGCGGTCATTGGTGATACCCAGATAAATTTCTTGCTCGATGGCCGAGGCCTCATCAATTAATACTTTTCGTACTGGCAAGCCTTTAATTTCCATAGCAAGGATTTGTGTAGCAAACTTCTCGGCTTCAGCTGAATTTTTGGCAACCTTAATACCGCCTGCCTTACCACGTCCACCCACCAGTACTTGCGATTTAACAACAACGCGGCTACCTAATTCTTCAGCGATCTGCCTAGCTTCACCAGCGGTAGCCGCAACGCGTCCTTTTGGAATAGGGACGCCATATTTTGCAAATAGTTGTTTCGATTGATATTCGTGGAGCTTCATGAACTCTCCCTTAAGATTGATCTTTGAGCTTCGTTAAAAGCAGAGCGATTATACCACCACGAAAAATCGCCTCGCATTTTGTTTACGAGGCGACAATTTTTTGTTACGGTAATGTAAACCGCAATATACGATTATGTAATCCGTCTGTTACCCAGATATGCCCGTCTGGATCAACCGCCACTCCTGATGCAAGGCCAAAGGTAGTTAGAGTGTTACCATAGTCGCCCCAGGTTCGCACCACTTCACCTTCATCAGAA
>CAZCPP010000407.1:0-3843 GCA_964500655.1 uncultured Anaerolineaceae bacterium
AGCAATACCATCGCGAGAGAGTCTATCATCTATTGTTTCCGAGGCAGAATCCTGCTCCCAATCTTCTTTGGTTTCATTCCAATCGGACATGTTCTCTTCCCTTGAATAGCGCATATAGTGTTCTGGCTCAAATTTTCACCGGGGGGCTTCTTTTCAACGGCGCATCCAGGATTGACCAGGCTTTTCTGTTTGAAGAATCAAACAATTGAGCGGATACTCGTGTTGTGTCATTGGTGAAATTATTACTGAAAGTATTTTTTTTGGGGCACTAGTCCTCCTCACGGAGATAGGTCTCTTCGGCAAATGATCGTTATCTATAGATCTTGCAACTCACCGATCACAAGACATCATTATGGCGACCACGCTGGCGCTCGATCATCGGCAGGATCTTCGGTGAGTCGTATTACTCCGCTACCATCAGCGTTCATAATGTAGATGTCGAACTCGAACTCACTGCTATCGCGATCAGATGCGAACGCGATATGTTGGCTATCCGGTGACCAAGAGGGATCAGTATTGTAGGCTGTGCCATCAGTAATCCGAGTTAATTCGCCTCCATCGGTGTTGACAGTAAAGATATGATTGGCAGGCGCAGGGGCACGTCTCGAAGAGAAAGCAATCCTATTACCACTGGGAGACCATATTGGAGATCCATCACCAAACAAGTCTTCGGTAATGCGAATCAAGCCATTTCCATTAGCGTCCATTGCAAAAATATCCACAAAAGTATCCCGGCCCACAAATGCGATTTGTCTCCCATCCGGTGACCAAGTTGGATCAGGTAAGAGAAGATACAACTCTAACTCGTTAGTCAAACATCTTGAACCACTGCCATCAGCATTGATCACATATATTCCAAACTTACTATCTTGATAAGATACAAAAGCAATCTTCTTGCCATCAGGCGACCAAGCAGGAGACGAACCTTCGGTGAGCCTCATGACATCACTACCATCAGCATTCATAATGTAAATGCTTCTCTTACCATCCCGGTCAGACTCAAATGCAATTTTCTGGCCATCTGGTGACCAAGCTGGCCATCCATCATAGGCCAGATCCTGAGTGATGCGCTTGATACCACTGTCATCGAGACTCAACAGATAGATATCATAATTGTCAGCACGATTAGACATAAAAGCAATCTGCCCTTTCGCAGGTGGAAGAGAGGTTTCGTTGGGTATATTGTGAGTCGGCACAGCAGTAATATCAGAATAATCATAATAAGCTATGCTACATGCAAGGGATACCCCAATAATAACCGCCAAAACGATAAGCCACTTTATATACATCCTAATCTCTACACCATATCAGTCCTAAGAGCATTCTCATGACTACAGTCTTGTCACCCAACCAAAGCTTGAACAAATTCCTCTCGCATGTGCTGGGTAAATGGAAAATCTATCTCATGAGCCAGGTAACAATAGGCAGCATCTAAATGGGTTGGGCATCCAGCTTGATCAGCAGCATCAACGCATACGCCGGCGATCTTTCGCCAATGTTCCGACCAGTACTCCGCTTCAGGCTGTTGATCGAATTGTTTTAACGTTTTGATGAAACGTTCATGAAGTTCTTTATCTAGGGTGTATGGTTCGATTGATTCCCGATATTCGCAAGGACTACCGCAAAAACGACAACCATCGAAAGGCAAAGATGCGACGAAATATTCTTGTTGAAAAGCCGCCATGTGCTTGCTTATGAATTCATTATTCGGAAGGGAATCAAAGCCAGCGGAATCTTTGTATTCTGGAACCCGGACAAAGGTCGCTTTTTCAATGCCGGTACGAAAAAAAGCAGCCTCTCCAATGCGCAACTTTCCCAAGTATTCCTGCTGGGCTTCATCCATAATCATAGCACGAGCAATGGCGTCACGGTCGTGCCTGTCTCGCAACTGGTGCGCAATTTGTAAATTCGTGTTGCGCATGGCATCTGGCGCCAATTTTTCTGGTGACTGATCTGAGATCAGCAGACCCTCTCCATAGGCTCGAACTTCTGAGAGCAAATCTGAAAAAGCCGCCACCGCTTTGGCTTTGGTATCGGCAGCGATCTCGGTGTTGCTCACCGACTGTACGTTGCTGAGCACATTGTGGGCCTCTTCCACTATGGTGACGTGCTGTAATTGTTTGCGCGGATGCAACTCGCGATATTCCCGCAGCCAGGTGAGTAGGAACATCATCGTGAGAGCTTTATCATCTTGGTTGAGATCATTGAGTTCCAGCACTACCGGGCGATTGAAAATGACTTCTACAGGAAAAGATCGCTGGCATCCGAACATGCGTCCCCGGCTGCCTCTCAAAAGGCCACCGATCCGACCAGCCGCGGCGGCGCGTATATTATGATAGGTTTCACCGGCATAACCGCGATTCTCTGCAACGCGGATCACCTGATTGAACATGTCACGCATAGTAGGAAACAAGCGCTTATCATCTAGCATCCCAAGATCAGTCAATTTCCATCCCTTTGATTTATAGATCTCTTCCAGCGCTTCAGCGATGATAGAAGGCAAGATGCCGAACTGTGGCAAGGCAGCATCGAAACAGGCCTGCAAACGGCCCAGGTGAGCCTCTACCCGTACACCGGGGAGTAACTCGAAAGGGTTAAGTCGGAAAGGCGACGTAGTTTCATCCCCCAATGTCAACACTAACAAATCTTCGAAACCATCGACACGCGTTAAGGCGCGGTATTCCTTTTTGGCCGATTCAACAACCAGGAAAGGTATGTGGTGGTTTTTCCAAAGTTGATCGATCAGATACAGCACTGTGTTCGTTTTTCCGCTACCTGTAAACCCAGTGATCAGCGCATGGCGAGTAAGTGAATGAGCAGAAATTGTCGCCGCTCCGCCACGATGATAATCACCCAAATGAATCTCTTCATTGTCAGGCATATTCGGGCGCGGACCGGGTTCGAAATCAGGCGGGCTTTGCCGTACAGTGATACCCGGAACACCCCCTTGCACGCTCACCGGGAAGCGAAAAGCCGCGCTTGCACCGCGCGCGCCGACCAAATACAGAAAGCGCTCTTTTCCGGGGCTGGCCAGCGAATTTCCCCATGGATTCCACACCAATGTCTCGAACGTTCGGTGGGCAGTCGAAGCATCATGATCATTTGAGGGAGCTACAATATCAGTTGCCGATGGCAAATTATGGCCTGCCGTATTACTATCTTGTGATGAATTCTCTGTTATGGTGGAAGCAAAAGATCGAGCCGCCGTCCAAGCTGCATTGGGCTCTAAACTGGCAACCTGCGCAACAAGAACAAAAGGTTCTACAAGTGAGTTCAGATAAGCATTATAAATACGCCCCACCAACTCCGCGCCAGGATCCCGACGACGACGGATCGCCGTATCGCTGTAGGTCTTTAGATCCAGGTCAGCTAGAGTCTGGGCAATATGGGCCGCTTCCGCCAGACTCTCATACTCAACGGGCGAAACTTCAGTAGGTTGTAAATAAACGCTGATCACTACCGGCGCAGATTGCCGGAGCAAGGTTTCGAAAGTTTCCAGACATGCGCCGCTAGCCTTCCAATAAGGATGGATTACATAGGCTTCCTTATCAACTGCCATCAGGGGTACCAGTCGCTCATGCTGCCGTATTTCCACAATAGAGAAAGTGTTACCAAAGGGATTGAGTATTTGTTCTACAGAGAGTCGTCTTCCACCCAATGGCTCATCCCCTAAAGGGTTGTGATTGATTCCAAAGCTGGTCAAGTGCGTACTTAGATCTGTAGCAAGTTGCCTAGCACGGTTTACAGCTTGACCCGCATCAGAAAGGATACGCCCTACCAAATAAACATCCACCGCACCGTTCTCAGGCTGAGATATAAATCGCAGAGCGTAGGCCGAATTAC
>CAZCPP010000408.1:0-3827 GCA_964500655.1 uncultured Anaerolineaceae bacterium
TTGTTGAGGCCTTTTTAGATATTCTCGAGCAAGAAAAATAGAAAAGTTGAGCGCAAAATAATAGTACCCTTGAAAAATTGGGGAAGTTTTCTCTTTTGAACAAGCATATCATCCGAATCTGGGAGTGGGCGAGTTCAATGGTGACTGGAACAGCTATAAAGGATCCCATTGTAAATGGAGTAGCTGGTGGGATACTACTATGGTTGATTGGTATCTGGGCTGGATGGCAGTTACGACGACATCATTTAGCCTTACGTGCCCTTTTACCTGGCGGGGTAGTGCTTGCACTCGTACTTGATTACACGCGCAAAGATTCAGAGTTAGCCATAATATATTTAACCTCTCTGTTGGTGTTGATCAGTCTAACTCACTACAAAAAGATATCTTCACAGTGGTTTCAAAAGGGTGTGGACTACGCGGAAAGTATAGTTATTGATTCGGCCTTGGTAGCCATTCCGGTTATTATTTTTTTAGTAGCTGCTGCAATACTACAGAGTATTGCGTAATTATCTAGACCTAACAGTTCATTTTTGCGCTAAAAAAACGACTTGGAAGTTTAGCGATTTATGCAAGAAGCAATATATGCGTTTAGACCATGCCGCGACCCACTTGCTCCCCAGTCTAAAGCGCGGGCGTACTCCGTTGCAACTTCAGATAGCCCTATCAAACAGATTCAAAATAACATTTTATGAAAGTCTGCTTAGGTTTGTGTTTAGAAGTGCCCCCCTAGAAATTGAGCAATTGGCGGCGTTATATATGGCCCAAAACTTCAGTCAACATCCACCAAAACGATTACAGGTTCGAAGGGGAATAAGAGCATGGTCCCGACTGCGTTGGAGACTGTGGGTTGCTACAGTAATGAGCCGGATAATATCAGCAGAGGATAAGTAAAGCTTGTTTTGAATTTTGATTGGGAACCAGAAGACACGGAGATACAAAAGTGATCTCCGTGCCTTTGTAGTTAGAAGATTACTCTGCCTCGTAATCTGCGGGGGTTTCCTCTATCGTGGTCTCTGGATCATCGGGTTTTTTAATATCAAGCATTTGCATCATCACTGCCACTACCTTGGTAAAATACTTATTCTCCCCCTTGTCTTCATAGCGGTCGGTTTTCAAGCGCCCTTCCAGATAGATCAGGCTACCCTTCTTGAGATACTCGTTGCACACTTCACCTAGCCGGCCCCAGGCCTCCACATTGATCCATTCGGTGTACTCTTTGGTTTCACCTTTGGACTTCCAGCGATTGCTTACCGCCAGACTGAACGTGGTTACCTGTTTTCCGGTTGACGTGGTGCGGTTTTCCGGATCCTTCCCCAAACGGCCAATTAATTGTACACGATTGAGAGCGGGCATTGTTTTCCTCCTTAATTGTCTAAACAAGAACGATAGTTATAGTTTATTATAAAATATAATTTTGTCAATAGGCAATTTTTTATGAAAACAACTCCCTTCCGTACACTGGTATTATTGTTCGCGCTTCTTTTCCTTTCTTCCTGCTTGCCAGCCTTCGCAGAGCCCTTTCCCACCTCCACGGAAGCGGGTATCCCCACAATCACGAAGACACCTTTCCAACCATCAACGGTGACCATTACTCCGGTAATCGCGCTGGAACCGACAGGTACGCCCCTACCTCGCCCGGCACGCGTGCTCATTATCAGTATAGATGGTTTTATTCCCGATACAATAGAATTAACCCCCATGCGAAATATGCAAACTCTGATGAGTACAGGCGCTTACTCTCTGGTAGCGCAAACTATTTATCCCAGTGCTACTTTACCTTCTCATGCCTCTATGGTAACTGGTCTTTGTCCTGATAAGCATGGCGTAAATTGGAACAGCTTTATCCCGAGCAGAGGTTACGCAAACGGTATAGATATCTTCGATCTGGCGCATGCCGCTGGGCTGCGAACGGTCATGATCGTAGGGAAGGAAAAAATTCAGCAAATTACTGAACCAGAAAGTATTGATGTATTCGAGTATATTAATGATCGTGATACCGTCATCGCAGCACGAGTAACCGAACTCATTCCCCAGGGTTTTGGCCTGATGTTTGTCCATTTCCCCACGGCAGATTGGATGGGACACGAATATGGCTGGCTCTCGCCCGAACAATATAGCGTACTGTTTCGCGCCGACGAGGCACTACAAACTATTCTGAATGTGCTTGAGAGTTCTGGAATGAAAGAAGATACGCTCGTTATCGTAACGGCAGACCATGGTGGGCATGACAAATCCCATGGCACACGTCGCATCGAGGATATGACTATTCCCTGGATCATCGCCGGGCCGGGGGTCCGGCACGTTGTGCTCTCAACAAATATCAATACAACTGACACTGCTGCTACTGTTGTATGGGCATTGGGCTTGCCCATCCAGCCAGATTGGGATGGCCATCCTGTGTTGGAAGCCTTCGGCTTGCCCGATGAGCAGCATCTGCAACCGCGCTGTCCTTAAATCAAAATGCTCAGCCACGGCTGAGCTTTTTGACGGTTTACAAATAAATTGGTTATGCTTTCTTGAGAGCGGGCAGACCAGTTTTCATCTCAATGACTTTGTAGCCAGCCGGAACGGCGTCGAGAGTTTTTCCTGGTTTTTGTTCGCGGGAGAAGTAATACAATGTAGTTACCTTGCCACTGGAACGTTCAATCTTGTTTTCGTGCAGGTAATAAGTCTGTCCCTTAGAATTAACATGTGAATAAGCCATTTTTTTCTCCTTTCCTCTGACAGAGGCTAACGATATACTTAGTTTAGCACATACTTTCGGGTTGTCAACCGATAAAAAGGCCTAAACCAGAACATTAATTCTATATATTTTACCGTAATTCAATCCACTTTTCAAGGAATAAATAATGACTGAACCAATGATGATGATCGTTTCAAGTTTGGAAGAGCTGCGTTCAGCCCGCCCCATCCTAAGCGAGCCGGTTGGCCTTGTCCCTACCATGGGCTACCTGCACGATGGCCATCTTTCCCTCGTGCGTCGTGCAGTGGAAGAATGTGCCAGTGTGGTCGTCAGCATCTTCATCAACCCAACACAGTTTGGCCCCAGTGAAGATCTGTCCGCATACCCGCGTGATATGAAGCGTGACCTACGCTTGCTTGAATCACTCGGTGTAAACTTGGTGTGGACGCCTACGACTGAAATTATGTATCCAGACGGTTACCAAACCTGGGTCGAGGTAGGAGCGTTGACAAATCCACTCGAAGGTGCGCAGCGCCCTGGTCACTTCCGCGGCGTCACAACGGTGGTTGCTAAGCTATTCAATGGAGTACTACCAGCCAAAGCGTATTTTGGACAGAAAGATGCCCAACAGGTAGCCGTCATCCGACAGATGACTCGTGACCTGAACTTTCCGTTGGATATCATAACCTGCCCTATCGTGCGCGAACCGGACGGGCTGGCTATGTCTAGCCGTAATACTTATCTGGATACCGAACAGCGCCAGGCAGCTACAGTACTCTACCGTGCTTTGAATGCTGCAAAAGATGCCTATGATGCAGGTGAACGTGGTGCCGAGAAGCTGCGCACTATGATGCGCAAGATGATCGCTGCTGAACCGCTGGCTGAAATACAATACGTATCCTGTGCGAATTATGATACTTTACAGGAGCTAGATAATATTAGTGAAAAAGCTCTGCTTTCAATGGCCGTGTTTGTGGGCGAGACGCGTTTGATAGATAATTTAGTGCTAGAGTAATCTAAGGAGACTGTTCAATTTGAAGTGGAATCCTTGGCGATACTGGATAAACCTGCTTAGCACGGCGCTGGTTGCGTTGTTGTTTTTTTGACTGGGGGGCCTACTATGGTTTTCTTACCGGCATGCCTA
>CAZCPP010000409.1:0-3811 GCA_964500655.1 uncultured Anaerolineaceae bacterium
CCTAATCAGCGTACCCCCATATATGGCCTCTCCACGCGAAATCCCAAAGAAGGTGAATATCGGAAAAATGACCATTGTTAATCCGAAAACCCTCAATATGTGGGGCAATTTCGGTTCGATCGCCGCTTATATGTTTTACAATCCAACCTACGATACCTATATCATCGGGAGTTTTAATCATTCGAATTACGTTGTCAAACAAGTCTTCTTTTTGATTGATGTGATCCAGAAGGTTAGCAAACTGTACTAATTATAGGGGAATTTCCCCGGGCAGCGGTTAATGGTTCGCATTTACTTATCAATCTGAAAAGAAATCTCATGAACAAAAACAATAAAATCCTTTTTGGACTCGCGATTGCTGGAACGATGATGTTTGCATGCACACTTGGTTCTTTAATGACAGATGAAGCTACCATTCCCACTTTCACCCCTATATCCACCACTACAGTTGAGCCAACGGTCAGACCGACAATAGAGCTTACAAATACTCCTGCGATAACACTTACACAACTTCCGGATGGATATTTATCATCAACCTTTGGATCAATCGACATTATCGGAACGCAAGATTTCATCGACCAAACAGTGCAAGCTTTCTCGCTGTTGAAAGACAAAGCCCCAAAAGCTTATCACAAGGTTGAGACCTATGTAAGCGTTATTCAATTAGGTGATCATAGTGGCATGTGGGCTTATGAGGATCGACCACGCTATGAGGTAGGAGTGGATACGGCCTCTTATAGTACTACTTGGTACGCATCCACAATTGCCCATGATGCCACACATTCGGAACTTTACCATCAATACAGCGTACATAAAGGTGAACCGGTTCCCGATGATAAGTGGATAGGTGTTGAGGCGGAACAATTTTGCATCGCTTATCAATTGGAAATCCTAAAGCAGGTCGGCGGGTCTGCGGATGAAATAAATTATCTCGCCACTCAAGCGGGAACACATTGCGATCTTGATAATGATGGTGACTGCGATTGGGAAGATTACAATAACCGAAATTGGTGAACTTGGGATATGCAAATATATTACAGTTGCAAGCAGGATTTTTTTGTGAAAGCATATAGTCAAAAAAAATCTGGAAAACGCGACTTACACTTCTTAAATAATGACGGTATGGTTGCCTGCAATCCCCGCGATCGTGAAGCTGCTCATAGGGCTGAAGTTGAAGGCATTGCCACTGAGAATCCAAAAGTCGTAACTTGTAAAAAATGTTGGGCGGTAATTAGAAAAATTGAGATATTAAAACCGAAAAAGTAGTGACACTCGTTTGAGTTTGGTCATCAGTCCTCGTATACCTCGCTCTCCCGCTCCTCATCCGGGACCAGGTAAGCCACTGCGCGACCTTTTTGGCCGTCCATCACCAGGTCCATGTGGTGGTCCGGGCGGAAGTCATTAACCGCCAGCAAGCGTAGGGTGTGGGTGAGGCGCTTCTCAAGGGAGATGAAGTCCAGTACGTGGTTGGGGGACTGGTAGAAGAAGTTATCGTTGAAGAGCACGTCTTTATCATCCAGAAAAACGGCCAACGGGTAGATGTTGGCTTCCATTAGATCCTGGAAGAAGTGCGTGCCGAATGATGGTTCGGGGGAGGTGCCAATCGATGCGCCTGAAAGCTCAACCAGTGAACGGGCGTTATAAATATCTCCGTATCTTACATGTACACCCAGATCAGGCGTGGATGTGCCCCAGCGCCCTGGACCGACCGCGATAAAAGTGTCGTCCTTGAGGGCTGCATTGAGTTGACTAATTCCGCGTTCCAGCTTGGTACGATCATCTTGCGACGACAGGCTGAAATACTCCTTGGGTGAGACGAACAACACATAGCGAATTTCCTCCACCATACCCTGCGGCACCATGCGTTGTGTGGAGAAAATGATATCTTTCTCCATCAGTTCGCGCGGCAACTTGGCCTGCTGACTTTCCTGGATATGGCTCTGCGGACGGCATTGTAGCAAGGTGATGCGCACATCCGGGCTTTGGGTGTGCGGGTCTAAGACCTCAAGCGTAAATTCGGTATCGACTGGAGATTCGTAGTGGGTTTCCAATAGTTCCAGTGCATCCCGCATTTGGTTGGGGAATGGCGTACGCGACAACAAGCCCTCGTACGTGATGACCAGCTTCTCAAGCTCAACCATGTTGCTGCGCATGGCGCCTAAATAGCCGTCCTGTTCCACCTGCACGATCTGGCGAATAGGGGGATAGCGAGTATTAAGTACTTCACTCACCGGGATGGTTTTAAATTCATTAGCTTCCAAATCGATCACATCCACATTTTGTTGCGAATACAGGCGGATGGATTCCACCTCAGCGGTAGGGTGCAATTTGGGATGACTAAGCGCAACCAGCCGGGGATAATCGTCTGCTACCTGATCGACAGCCCGGGTACCCAGCCCCCACACTAAGCGCAGAAAACCATCTTCCTGGCGGATCTGCGGTGACCAACGATAAAGGTTACGGCTGAAGGCCACACCCGAGCCATGAGGAAGGTAATAGCGGCCGAACTGCTCCCCCTCCACAAACTGGATCAAGATGGCAACGCGTTCGTCATAATCGGCCAGATTGTTTTGATGGCGATACGTGAGTGCATCGGGATTGACGCTGCTGGCATACACTTGGGTAATCGCCCTGGTGAGGGCAAAAAGGTTTTCTTCTAAGGTGCCCTGGTTTGGGCAAAAAATACTTTCGTACTTCCCGGCAAAGGAGGTGCCGAAACTATCTTCTAACAAGCTGGAAGAACGCACGATTAGTGGTGTTTTCCCGGCATTCTTGACCAAGTCATGTAAACGATCCTGGATTTCGGGTGGGAACTGCCCTTTTGAAAACTCAGCACATATGACGGGGAAATCTTCCCGAATTTGTTCCTCAGATTTATATTTTTGATCGTTCCAGTGCATCAGCCCATTCAAGGACATGAAATTGTAAAAGACATCCGAACCTAGGAAGTAAGACTCCGGAATATCAAAACTATCGCGCAGTTCCGGGGGGGCCGTCTCCTTTAGAATGCGTAAAGCCAACCACATCCCGGCCGCTTTACCGCCAATTTTGCCGCCACCTATCTTGCGGTTACGAATCTCTACCAGATCGGCTACCTTAAACCATTTGCGGGCGATTTTTATGTATTTCAAATGGTCGCTAACCATCGTGCGGATGAGCACCACCTTGATCTCGTGCAAACGTGGCCTGTACTTGGCCCGTTCCTCCTCCGGCATGTGGGCGATCATTTCGGCCTGCTCAAAAAGCATATCCTGTGGGGCCAGTTCCGGGTTGAACCATACAAAATCCAGTTCAGTGCTGCCACGTTCCGTCAAAACATCTCGGACAATGCGCTCAAAGTCAGAATAAGGCAAGTTATAGGCAAAGTAAAAATCGGTCAACGAAGAGCGCAGGCTTGCCAGGCGCCTTTCCCAAAACTCGGTACTCTCCTCCCCATAGGGGTTTTGCAACCCCTCGCGTCCCTGCGACTCGATCGCCTTCTGTCGCGCTTCAGCTTCGAAATCATCTTGCGAGATAATGCCGCGGTCGAACATCTCCTTGCGCATACGCGAACGGATGCGGTGACTCAAAATGGGATATTGACTGAGCGTCAGGTAGATATTGAGTACGTTATCGGATGAAGGTGAAGGCAGGGTCATGATCTAATTCTACTGCTCTTTGCAAAAAAGCCGACCTTTCGACGTAGATTTGAAAGTGGAAATCAAGTTTTTCAGTTCAATCATACATGCAGCACATAGTAACAAAAAGTAGGGACGCAGCTAGTGCATAGTTAAGATAAATCTTGTCAAAACAGAGAAATGTGTCATACTGC
>CAZCPP010000410.1:0-3811 GCA_964500655.1 uncultured Anaerolineaceae bacterium
TCATAACTCTAACTCCAGTTTGGCTAAAAAGCCTCCATTAGTTTTTCACTTTATTTGTCCAATGGCCTTTGAGGGCGAACACGCGGCGGACGCGCGATCTGCTACTGCCGCGACTGGTCAGCGGGGAGGTGGATGTCAGTGGGGTGGAGGTTGCGATATAATATTTACTATTCAAAAGCTAAATCCCCCTTTCAAAGCTGTAAAGAGGGGTAAAGTATAAAAAGGTGGAAATCGTTGATTAAATATATCTTTTGTGATATATTCGAGGGGTGTATAGATGCCTAAGCGCTGGCCTATTGCCTTCTTTGTGGCTCAGGATGACACTTGCCCTGTCTTTGAGTATATGTTTGATGGAAAGAATGAGAAGGATTTAAGCACCATTATCAACGTTATCCAACGTTTAAGTAGGGTTGGCAACGATCTGATTGACACCAATATGGCAAAACATATCGATTGGCCCATTTGTGAATTGCGTAAAGATCGACATCGGATTTTTTACGCCCAAGACGATCAAGGTATCTTTATCCTTCTATCTGCTTTTCTTAAGGAAACACAACAAACCCCTCGAAATAAAATTGAAGAAGCAAAACGCAACTATGAAGAATATCTTGAATTAAAAAACCGTATGGAATTTGATATTCCTTATGATATTTAAAAATAATAATCAACAAAGAGTGAAAATAATTTTTGGATTGGAATAATCATGAAAGACATAAAAGCCCTTCTCTCTGAAAAGTTTAAGGATCAAGAATTCGAGAAACAATATCATCGTACTGCCGCATTCTATAGGCTGGCAGATGAATTGCTATTGCTGCGGAAAAAACGAGGTCTCTCTCAAACCGAACTGGCCGAAGCAGCAGAAACAACTCAAGCTGTCGTTTCGCGCCTGGAAAATGCCTCGGTCAAAGCTTCGCTGGAAAGTGTTGTCAAACTTGCAGAAGCATTAGATGCAGCTGTAGATGTGCGCTTAATCCCGCTGGAAGATGTCCGCAAAAAGAAATCCCTGAAAGAAAAACCCTCACGGGATAAACGCTCTAGTGATGCCCTTGCTGGCATAAAATACTTTAGCGTGGATGAATTAGCGAAAGAGCCTTCAGAAAAGTTAAAAAAGACCGTAACGATATCCGATGACTTATCCATGCTTAATATGTCATCGAACCCACCCATAGCTACGATGAAGAAAGATAAAAAACTTCGAGAATTTGCATAATGGCAAAAAAGAAGAAAGAAACAAAGAAAAAAGAAGAAAGCTTGGTGGATGTCAGCACAGAGGAAACACATTACATTGTGCAATGTGAGGACGTCCGATTAATTACTTCAAATTTAACACCACTCATTGAGGAAGATGATAGCGAAAAAGACTCAAACTTCGCTTTTATGGTTCGTGCAGTCATAGAAGGAAATACTGCTTATAGCTACCTAGATGTGTTAGCCAACCACTTTATTGATGAAGGCCCCGTAGAAGTAGAAGGATTTCAACTTCGCTTTGTGCTCATGGGCACTTTTTGTGCCGAAAATGATGTTTCTCCTGAAGATCTGGGAGAATTCGTCAAAATGTATACCGTCTCTATTCTTTGGCCTTATGCCAGGGAATTTGCTACGGACCAATTTCGTCGCGCCGGTGGGGACATTATGGTTTTACCAATTATCAATCCCCAGATTGTGACGGAGTATATTGTAGAAAATAATTTGGTAGAAGTTGAAATAATTTCAAGCGAAGACAAAGTTCAAGAGTAAAGGGAACAAAATTCGATTGGAGAGAAAACATTGGACGGAACTTCCAATGTTTTCTCTCTTCTTTATCCCCGGATTAGTGGATAGGTGGAGAACGGTGGATTGGAGGTTGAGGGAGTAGTCAAATGAGCACTTGGGAGAATGATATCAAGCGATCCCTGAGAGATTTCCTAACCGTCTCTCAACTGGCTGGTGATCAGATTAATCCTAACGATATCCAGGTAGAGTTCTTGGGAGCGCCTCATAAACCACCTTCGCGAATCCCTGCTGGAAAAATGGCCGTCTATGCCTTTTGGTGGAATGGTGTTTGGTTGAAAGTCGGCAAGGTTGGACCAAAATCCCATGCAAGATATACCAGTCAACACTACAATGCAAAAAGTGCCCGAAGTACACTTGCCGGCTCGCTCATCAATGATCCAGAAATGAATACGGTGACCGGGTTCAATCCGCAAAATCCTGGCGCGTGGATAAAAGCGTCAACATGTCGAGTCAATATACTTCTACCTTCAGAAAGAAATAAAGAATTACTTTCATTGTTGGAAGCATTTTTACATGTACGGTGGCAGCCAAAATACGAAGGGTAATATCCACTTAGGAGAATCACATGCAAGCTCGAAACAGGAATTTAACTGACTGGTATGGAAAAATTCAGCGGGGAGAAATCAAACTACCACGGTTCCAGCGCTTTGAAGCCTGGGATCGGTATCGAATCTGCAGCTTAATTAAGATGGTTATCCAAAACCTTCCATTGGGTATCACGCTTGTACTTGAGGTGGACGAGGAGAAATTTATCTCCCGCTTCCTGGAAACAGCACCTACAAAAGCTAATCGAGTACTTGAGCATCTTCTCGATGGCCAGCAGCGGCTTACTGCCCTTTGGAGAATCTTACACAACAACTATGCTTGGGAGACATACTTTGTCTACCTAAAAGAGTTTGATCGCTATGAACACGATGATGAACGCGACGATATGACAGTATATTTTCGCAGCAGATATATACATAAAAACGGAGGGAAATATCCTCGTTGGTGTGATGCGCCGGCTCAATGTCTGGAAAGGGGGTTTATTCCTACAGATTTGTTGAAACCTGAAGATATTCAAAAGGAAATCGATGATTGGATTGAACAGGCTACAAGTCCTCTTCGACCCGAAGATGATATCAAGAAATTAGAAGAATTCCTCAAATACCAAAAAGCGGTCAGTGACAAAATTAGGGACTTGCGTTCAGTAGTCGCTAACTACAATTTACCGTATCTAACACTGCCGGCACAAACAGAAAAAGATATTGCTCTCCAGGTTTTCATTAATATGAATACCAACAGCAAACCGTTATCAACTTTTGATATTATCGTTGCAGAAGTTGAAAGTGTCATGGGGAAATCCCTGCATGACCTTGTAGACGAACTAGATGAGAAACATCCTGATGTGAGTAAGTACTCAGAACTATCCGATATTATCCTGACAACCTCCGCTTTATTACAAAATGAACTGCCCAATCAACGGGGGGCGTGGGATATGGACAAAAAGGAACTGGTGAAAAATTGGGGAATTATGGAAAAGGGATTAGATCGAATGACTGATTTTCTAAGGTTTGAAGGAATATATGATAAAGAGCGATTGCCCACAAGGGCAGTATTAGCTGTTATAGCAGCAATATACTCTTTCATTCCTGAATCTGGGGATAAGAGAGGCCAGGATGAGTTATTACTAAAAAAGTATCTATGGCACGCCTTCTTTACAGATCGGTATGAAAATTCAGCCGCGACACATGCCTATGCTGACTTTGTTGCATTGAGAGGTATCATCAATAATGAGAAGAAAGAAGATGGCTCTCCATATAAAGTAAGTGATGTGCCCATCTTCAAAGACCATAAATTTGCAGAAGAGGAGGAACTTCTAAACGCCGAATGGCCAAAAAGGACAACTATCCGCGGTCGAGCAATTCTTGCCGTTGCCTGCCCGTAGGGTTTAAAAACCTCATCCCTAGTAGTTTAGGTTAGAAATCGGCAGTTCCCGTACATTCTTCAGGTGTTGGTAGAATGAACCATCTCTTGCATTTGGAGCACAAAACAGATG
>CAZCPP010000411.1:0-3796 GCA_964500655.1 uncultured Anaerolineaceae bacterium
CCGAGGAAGGTCTCTTTTTTCAACCCTTATACCTTACTTTAAGAAAGCCCTGCAACGCCCTTACTTATTTATTGACTCGTGTAATTCATTAATCCCCGCTTTAATACCTTTTGAATGCTTGAAGATCGCGGTTGCAGCTACGAAGGCATTCGCACCTGCAACCTTCATCTCAGGTAATGTCTCGGGGGTAATGCCGCCATCAACCTCCAACCAGGCGGATGAGCCGATTTCATCTAGTTTTTGACGGATTTGTGTCACCTTTGCCAAAGTTTCGGCCAGAAAAGCCTGCCCGGAGAACCCTGGGTTAACGCTCATCACCAAAACCAGATCTGCTAAATGCAAGACCGGAAAAATAGACTCTACCGGCGTGCCGGGGTTGAGCGTGACGCCGGCTTTGCAGCCCAGTGACTTGATGTGTTGAAGGGTGCGGTGCAAATGCGGGCAGGTTTCCACATGTACAGTAAGGTGCGATGCGCCGGCTTCGGCAAAGGCCTCGATCAAGTTTTCCGGCTTTTCGACCATCAGATGTACATCCAGTGGCAAATCGGTTCCACGCTTGCAGGCTTCGACAATAAAGGGCCCCATTGTCAGGTTGGGGACAAAATGACCATCCATCACATCGACATGAATCCAGTCCGCGCCAGCAGATTGGCAAGTTTGTAAAACATCGTCTAGGTTCAGAAAATCAGATGAAAGGATAGATGGGGCAATAATGAATCGATCAGACATCAGCGCATCGGAGGGTTATAAGTGAAATAAACCCACATCCAGAACGGAATCAACCCACCTACAGCGATCAAAGCCAATAGACCGAGCGCAACTGCTAGCCAATCAATACTTACAGAAGATGCAACCGGTTCTGGCTCCAGGTAATCTGCCGCTTCAGATTCTGGCTGATAACCAGGGGATGTTTCTGGAGTCAAAGACAACCCAGGCGCGGTTTCTACCTGTGCTTGCGTTCCAAAGCGCATCAGGACGCGCCCTAATTGGTCAGCTGTACGATAGCGTGCGGAAGGCTCTTTCGAAAGCACCTTATCCACGATCTGCTCGAGCGTTTGAGGCACTTCTGGTATATATTCAGCAATGGGATGTGGATATACATCAAGGTGCATCCGTGCCAGTTCCCGAGCTGTACCGGCATTGAAAGGCAGGGATCCGGTTAACGATTCATAAAGAACGATACCCAGCGAATACACGTCCGATGCTGGGGAAGGTGGTTCACCTGCCGCCTGCTCGGGTGAGAAATACTGTGGCGAACCCCAGACCGTATTGGTGCGTTCTTCAGGATGAATAGTAGCTAGCGCACGCGCGATGCCAAAATCAGTGACTTTAAGACGCTTATCGGGCGTAACCAGCATATTGTGAGGCTTAACATCGCAATGCACCAACCCAGCACGGTGAGCATAGCCGATGCCAGCACAAGCCTGCACGATCAAGGGAATGGCTTCTTCAACCGTGAAACGACCTCGTTGTTTTACCAAGGATTTCAGGTCAGAACCGGGTACGAACTCCATAACAATAAACAATCGCCCGCTATCCAATCCAAAATCGTGTACTGTAACGATATTGGGATGTGAGAGATTGGCTGCTGCGCGTGCTTCTTGGCGAAAACGCTCTTGGAACGATTGGCTGTCAGTGTAATCGGCGCGTAAAACCTTGATGGCCACGTAACGCTCGAGCATAGAATCGCGAGCGCGGAATACTTCAGCCATGCCGCCCGAGCCAATTTTCTGAAGAAGTTGATAGCGGTTATTAAGAAGCGCACCTTCTTGCATAGTGAAAGCGATTATAACACCCACGTTTTCCTTCCAGCGAAATTGGAATGAAGGGATAATTTTGCAGGCTTTTCGATTCTCTCTACTCTTAAAATGAGAGGCTAAGAGGGGTGTATAATCGCCAGCATGCGAAAAGCACTGGTCATCTACAATCCTGCGGCTGGGAGATTCCCGGTCAAGCCATTTTTGAAAGCCATTGATACAGAGCTTGTCAAGGCTGGTTGGCGGGCCGACATTGTTGCCACCCGAAGCGGCGAACATACTATACAGCTTGGTCAGCAGGCTGCAGCCGAAGAATATGATGCGGCCTTTGCTGTCGGTGGAGATGGCACGATTGGTCAGGTCGCTAGTGGTTTGATCGGTTCTGAAACTGCGTTGGGTGTCTTGCCGGCAGGCACATCCAATGTTTGGGCGAATGAACTTGGATTACCCCCCTTTACCTGGGCCTATCCAGGACGACTTCAAGAACACACGCACACCCTGGCTGATTCTCCCATCCAGCGTGTTGATGTTGGCAAGTGCAATGAATATTCCTTCATGATGTGGGCTGGTATGGGGTTGGATGCACTAACTATCCGAAGCGTCGAACCACGCATGCGTCTGGAAAAATTTTTTGCTATGCCGGAATACGCGGCTTCCACAATTTGGAATGCCAGTCAATGGCGCGGCATTCGCCTGCGGTTATGGGCTGACGAACAGGAAGTAGAAGGTCATTATCTGGTGGCTGTTGCTAACAATATTCGCCGCTATATGGGTGGTTACTCCATACTTTCACCTGATGCTTATATTGATGATGGTTTGCTCGACTTATGGCTCTTTCATGGCGACAGCCTGGCCGATGCCTTCCGTATCGCATTCGAGTTATGGCGTGGGCAACATGTCAACTCCAGCGAGGCTCAGCGCATTCCCTTCCAGTCTTTGCGCGTGCAAGCTGAATCGCCATTTTTTGTGCACATGGATGCCGAACCGAAGGATGCCACACAAGAAGCACGTATTACCGTCCAAAAGCAGGCACTAAAATTGCTTATGCCACCCGACTCCCTTCATTTGTTGCAAAATGCAAGCTGAAATATGAACCAAAATAACCTGTCATCAATAATTAATATCCATGTGATCTTAGGTGCGCTGGGAATTGCCGGATTGCTTATTCTTGTTACGCTGATCTCTATTGGATGGACAAAACCGGATCCAGTCCGAGATTTTGGGTTTGCTCCCGCCGATCTGACCGTGATCCCAGCCCCAACCTCAACCCCCAACGTCACCCCGACATTTACCCCCGATCCATTAATCGTTGGTACACCCACCCTGGCTCCTGACGTGATCGGAGCAGGTGGTTACGTTCAGATCACAGGTACCGACGGCGATGGCTTGCGTCTGCGAGCAATTCCTGGCTTAAATGGTGACCCTGTCTTTCTTGGCTACGATGAGGAAGTATTCCAAGTACGCGAAGGCCCACAAGATGCAGATGGATACGCCTGGTGGTATCTGGTCGCCCCATATGATGAGACACGGGCTGGCTGGGCGGCTGCCGACTTTTTAGTCGCAATTCCTTCACCATAATCGACCCTCACCCCGTATTGTAGAGCTTCCCCTAGCCCCTCTCCCAAGTTGGGAGAGGGAAACGGAGATGAATATGAACGAAAAACCGACAGGCATCACTGCTAACAAAAAGACCCGAGAATTCAACATCATCTGGGACGACGGACATAACAGCGTTTATCCATTTGGGTTGCTACGTGCAGCCTGCCCGTGTGCATCCTGCCGTGGTGGGCATGAAAATATGGATAGCGAACCTGATCCTAATATCTTCGGCATAGTGTTGGAAGAATCACCCGCTACCCGTATCGATAAAGTGGTACCAGTAGGCTCATATGCACTCACTATCATTTGGGAAGATGGGCACGACCATGGGATTTTCAATTGGCACTATTTACGAGCGTTGTGCCCTTGTGATGAGTGTCGAAGTGAAAAGTAAACTACTATCGACTGGAAGTCGATAGCTTTGTATGTCGAATGAAATT
>CAZCPP010000412.1:0-3772 GCA_964500655.1 uncultured Anaerolineaceae bacterium
AACTTTTGCTGTTTTGAGGAGGGTCTAGCACCCTTTTTGCAGTAGAGTCACCATACCAATCGTTTTCGGTGATCAAGGAGTGGGATATTGTTAGAATATCTCCATAGTTATTTATGGCTCCTTGTATTTCAACTTCATTATGGCTGATCGTGCTGTTATTGATGTCTGCAGATCCTTCATTATGAATTCCACTACCAGTATGAGCGTAGTTCTTCGTGATCAACGAGTTATTTACTTCCAATCGACCGAAATTTAGGATTGCGCCACCATAACCAGAATAAACTGGATTTCCTTCATGTTCAATTTTTGCGTTGCTCAGCGTCAAATCATTCAATACAAGATTGCCCGAGGCTACAACATGAAGGAGTCGAAATGTGGGCGCGTTCCCACTCCGGAAAATGGACGCGCCGTTGCCATTGATCACAATGGGGGATTCGATGATCGGCAGCCCGTTATTCCCATCTTTGACGATATTAACATCGAAAAGCTCGTAATTGCAGCCAGGAGTTAACTCGAGCGTATCAATGTCAGGTAGTTGGTTGGCATCCAGGATCGCCTTGATTAAGGCATTGACATCGCAAATGATACTTGTCGTCGGACCAGGGTAATTGCAGCTAGACAGGAATAGGGAAACGAACAGCGAGAGCAAGAATATTTTAGCTTTCATATTTTCCTCCTCAGGATATGTTTTCTACCCTGGTAATGATAATATTCTGTGCTCTGTAGAAATGGCAACTATCCACTTTAACTATAGCATATTAATGGTGAAATAAATAACTATTCAAATAAGGAACGATAGATAAAAAGGCAAGCGGCACTTGCCACATGCCGCTTGCCTTTTTATCTTTATCCCCCTTCAGTAATATTGCACTTCATTTAAAAATCACATATACTGAATCCATCAATTCGGATGGTGCCAGCACCGTTTTCCCATCTCACCAAATTCCAAGGAACATAATCGCAGGGCACACCCTTATCCTTGAGGCGCGTTTGCGCGGATTAATCTATTCAAATTAGGTTCAAAATCGGGGAATGAATGGGAGGCTGACGATGAGAAAAAGTACCATATTGATCTTCCTGCTCCTGGGCGTGCTAGGTTCAGCATGCAAAAAACCCCTCAAGCTAGGCGTTGTACAAGATATTGCCTCGCCCTCAAAGCCTGTGCAAATCTGGATCGATGCCCCCTTACCCAATGCGGTCCTTCCATTACAGCCATATACCCTTGTCTTTCATGGGTCCAGCCCGGTGGGTCTGAACGAATTCGAAGTACGCATCAATGGCATTTCTTTGGCGACTGTTCCGGCAACCCCATCAAGCGCAGGCGATCCCGGACCGATAACTCTATTCCTGGGGGAATACCTTTGGTCACCGCTCGCGCCGGGCAGCTATTTGATCGAGGTTCGTTCGGGGAGTGCTGGGGGGGTTCACGCCTCCGCTCAGGTACGGGTTATGATCGCAGGGGATGATGCCGAGGAACCTGACCAAGAGAGCCCTTCGCCAACGGCTTCCGCGACTACAACCGCAACTGCAACACTAACACCTAGCGCTACTGCGACAGCGACTACCGAAGAAGTCGAAGCCTGCATGCTTACCGCACTGGTGAACCTGTTTTGCCGCCCCGGTACCGGCTACGAACCTGTTGACAGTTTTTCTCCTGGTCAGACAGCGCCGGTGATCGGCCAGAGCCAATGGCTTTGGAAAGTCATCGGAGCCAATAACGGCGTCGAATGCACAGTGCCTAAGGATGAAACCCTCGTCGAGGTTAAGGGTGATTGCGAAAACGCGCCTGACTTCGTACCACTTCCACCGCCCACAGCCACCCCCACCGCGACTCCCCGGCCCACCGCCACGCCTACAGAGAAACCATCCGGCTGCACAGTGCGGCAGCCTGGCGGCGCCATCGATTGCGTGGTTCCATGTCCTGCAGGCGCGGCTCCAGGCAACCCCTGCACGCCTTAGTCAACCTGTGTGAGTAGGAGGCTATGCCATGTGCGATCCCTTTGTAAGTAAAATCAATTGGCTAAGGTATCTTTTACTCGGTTCTGCGATTGGCGCTACGGTGTTCGTGGTTGTTGCCGTTGCCAGCGTTGTGACCACCAATTATTCTAATTACAAGGATTCTAGGGGGCTGCCAAAGGTTGACGTCCCATCCGCTCAGGTTTCCATAGGCAATCTTTGGAATGGCATCCAATTGCCAGCGAATGTTTCTTTCATGGTAAATGCCACTGCCTTTGGCTCGCAGGTTTTCAATTCCGTTGAATTGTGGGTGGATGGCCAGCTAGCCGGGGTTCAGGCTGCTCCCACAGGTGGTGCGCTGCCCTTCTCGACCTATTTCGCGTGGCTCCCCAGAGTCATTGGCAACCATTCTCTGATTGTGGCTGCTATCGATGTCGAGGGACGAAAAATTCTCTCTGACCAGGTGGTCGTAATTGTCACCGAGGACCCTGATGGAGCCCACATACCTCAAGCAGATGCTGATACTGCTCCCGTAGTATTACCTGCCCCCAGCGCGGGAGGGTACGTCCCCCCTCACCCCCCAAGCGCAAATGCATCAATCAGTCCCGCAGAGCCTTGGAGTGGAACGCCAGGTAGCTGGACAAACGGCTTGCTCGGCAATGAAGTTCCTGTTGCCCCAGAGATCATAGTGAACCCCATAGGTTGTGGCGCAGAGCTGCTGATCCATGACCTTTCGACCAACGAGCAGGGATTTCTTATCTACAAGGAGGATTCATTCTCTCCCACTTGGACTCAAATTGACACCTTCAACGCCAATTCTCAGTCCGAATGGATTAGTTATCTCGTCGGAGGGCTACCGGGGACCACGACGTATTACATATCTGCCTACAATAGCCAGGGTGAGGCGCAGAGCAACCTGGCAGCCATTTTCATCGACCCCGCTGAATGCCCGCCTGAATCAGGGACTGCCTCAGGCTACACCCTGGAGGTCACCAAGCTGCTCCCTGAGGTGGAGGTAGAGAGGTGCTACTGCTATTTCTCAACGGATGGTGCAAACTGGTCCCGCTGGCCCACATCGGGATTCCTGCAAATAAATGAAAAAGGCTATATCCTCGGAGGACCTGTCATCAACGTTCTCGATACAGGTTTTCATGGGGAAGACATTACCCCACTTTCCGGGTTCGATATGGAATGCTGGGGATGGAATGGGGGTGTTCTAGTGAAACTGGGATATTTCTTTGTGGAAGAGACGTTCCCTGCATTTCAAAGCAGTTATCCCGTACCCGGGAAAGGGATCGCCGCTGAGGTGATCTTCAATCCCGTTGAGCTAGTGGGAGAACCTTCCTATCCGGTACCCACCACAGGGAGTGAATTCTCACCCCTGGGGTATCAGCATTTATTATCCACATCCATCAGCCCAGTGATTCCGCATGTCATCCTCAATAGTACCTTCGATCCTAACGAATGTAGACCCTATCTCCCACCCCACGTTCAGAATGCCGATGGACAGGCAACCTACTGTTTCGAATATCCCTGGCTAGATCCCAGCCCAACAACGCAAGTTGTGCAACCCTGGCTAATCTGGGATATCACGAGTGACTGTTTGGAAGGCTCAGATGAGAGTTGTATGCATTATTTCGAACTACTATCCTTGGCAGAGGTATCCGGCGGGGTGGTTGGATTCGAGGTCACCTCGTCAAGCAATATCGGCACCTTCACCTGGTCTGTGACCGAGCCCAATCTCAGGATGTACGTTGTGCCCCCACTGGCCTGCTCTGGGAATGTAGATTATCGAGTGCGACTGTGGTATAAACCT
>CAZCPP010000413.1:0-3753 GCA_964500655.1 uncultured Anaerolineaceae bacterium
TGCATCAGACGAACGGAGTGCGCCTGTTCTTTGATTTATGCACCAAAGCTCTCTCAGAGTGTAAAGATCCACTGACAAATCCCAATGTGGCATCCACTGATTCCGCATCCAGGTAGTAGCTGACGCCTTCCCAAATGAATAATGTTTGTTCTTGTTTTTTGTGCCCAGCTTCTTCCAGAACATCTTTTAGCGATTCTTTGTTGAAATCAATGGGCACAAGTTTTACACCCTGGGGAATATCTACCCGCGCTTTTTTCAGACAACCCTTTTTCCTGTCTTGCGTTGGGGTAATATCCAATTCGAATATCTGCGTATCCCTGTTTAACTTGGCGAAACGATACGCTCTGGTATCATAGCCTGCACCGAGCAACACAATTTGTGGAAAGTTGTTTTTGAGAGCATCCACAAAAAGGCTGTCAAAATAGGCCGTACGAGCAATCATATATTCATTCAGTCCCGGCAAAAAGCCATTCAGTTTTTCTTTGGTATTTGCCTGAATTTTTTTGAATCTGAGAAAAAATCTGAAGTGGGGGGGGGTAAAAATTTTTCGGCCAAATAGTCTGGCCCAAATTTCTCGTCTCCAAACTCTTTATTTGCAAGAGTTCTGCGGAGTGCGGCAAACAAGGCCGTTTCTGAAGGCTTTTGTTCAACACCTTTATCATTCATCTTTCAAACCTTTCTCTAGTCCAATCAGCTTGACTTCTTTCCCTTTACAAACTTTTCCAGCCGTAGACAAAATATGGGTCATGAATCAAACCACTCCATTCGGGAACTTTGTTGGCAAGATACCTTACTCAAGCATTGAATCGCTTTGCCAGGGAACTGATTGTAATAACCAGGTTCTGCATTACTTTTGGTAGATTTTTTTCAAAATCTGATACGGCTTGATTGTTAGCGCCATCACTGATTCCACGAAGTTCAATAAATGGGATATCACTGAATTGGCAAGCCCTCGCTCCTCCAGCGCCTTCCCAGGCTACTGCAATCGCACCGGTCAGTTTTTTCAGCTCTTCCTGGCGCCTGACTTCAACCACATCCTCATCACCACTTGCTATCGGGCCGAAATGTAATTGAAACGATCCATTGGTTGGAGCTATGCCCCTTAGCATATTTATTGTTGTTTCATCGCCTCTATATCTGGGCATTCGCGGCTTACCGAACTTGTTTTTTATATCGTGTTCAACTGTTTCTGTTGCCACAACAATATCTCCAGCCAACAGATTGGTTTCTAAACATCCGGCTGCCCCGGCACAAATAACTAAGTTCCAGTGAGATTCGGAATCCAATAGGTGCTGGGTTTGAATCGCGAACTGAACCTTTCCGAGACCACCACGGGACAAGGTCATATCAAGATCAGGGAAACGTACAATCGGCAGTCTCCCAATTGTTAAGTTTTCAGCTCGAAACCCATGCTTAGTGCAGCTTTTCAGAAAGAGATCGTATTCTTGTTGAATGGGGATTATTACCAGTATTTTCATTAACTCTCCAGGGTTATTTCGTTTGATAACGATCTGGTTCATCGAAAAATGTGATATCTGCATATCCGGCATATATTTTCCCGGCATGTTTTACACTTGCCGGGATGTAATAGCGATCTCCCTTGGTATATGTCTGCCTGTTCCCATCTATCGTCAAGTCAATCTTACCTTCAAGCACGATTCCTATTTGAGCCGCATGAGAATGCTCTGGTAACTCAACATCTTCATCAAAACTCATGAAGATGATTTGATGCTTCTCTGCTTGTGAAAGATAGGCTTTGATTCCTTTGAGCGGAATGTCAGCTTCGGGGAGTTTTCGTATTGGTTCAGGAAATATATCTATCATGATGGTTTTTTACCCTTCAATAATCGCTCCAACCATAGAAGAAATTTGATCCACTTGTTGTTTGTCATTTTACCCAGGGTTTTGATGAATGCTTCTCTGTGTGCCAGTTCTTCCGGTGTGAAGCTGTCTCTCAAAATTTCATCCTTGAAATCCTGAGCATCGCGATCATCAGGAACCCCCCAGGTTTCTAACGGTTCGCAGGCAATTTTATGGTTCTCTCCCAAAACAAAGTGCTCATTCACGACCGTCCCCATGCCTTTGGTAGATATAGGCCAGGTTGCGTCTACGGTCATTTCTCCATCGGGCAGTTCGAGGATCAGATAATTGTGTACATCCACAAAGCGGCCGTTCGATTGCTCGAGCAATTTGCGCAGTTTTCCCCGTACATCTTTCGGTTCGATGTGTGCCACGGTCGTACAGGCAATCAGGCGGGAGGTATAGCCGAGCTCAGCAAATAACGCTTTCAGCAGGTAATGCTTCCCCGAACAGGTGCCGCGCCATTCCTCGATAATAGTTTCATGATCGCGAGAACTGGCCCTGGTGTAAGGCATGTCACGCACCAATAGGAAAGCCTTCTCGAGGTCAATTTTATCTTTTTGGTTTAGAAGACCTCTGTCTATAGCTTTCGACTTCAGAGTATCAAGTAGCAAGGTGTCCGTCCTTTCATCGTATATTCCCTACGGACTCTGTACCTTGGGGGCCACACACGACCGGTACGTCAGTTTTTACGATGTAGAGTAGGAAATAGATGTGTCCAATGGGTGTGGTACTGCGATGAGTAACACCTCCAGGGAGGCAAGTTTTGATGGTATCCAGGGCAGGTTCTCTTTCTGGGAGGAAAACGAAGGCGTACTCGCCAGGATCAGTGATTTCAAATTGCCATTGAGGGTTGTCTGCAACGTCCTCGCTTGAAAGATCAGGAAGAAGGAAGCGGAATTGGTCTGCCGATGCGAGCTGCATTCGCGGTGAGACGAAGAAGTACGTCTGTTGGACCTTATGTTGTCGGAGCGAGTCCGCGATTTTATCCACTGTGGCCCCGTTGAAGTCTGCAAGAATCTCCTTGGTTGGATATATAGCATAGTAGTATGAAGTCTGCCATAGGGCGGAGATTAGGAAAGTATAAGTGAGAATCCTGACGAGCGCCTTACGCTTTTTCAAAGTGTGTGGTACCCAGTCGAGCACTTCTTTGAAGCCTAGCGCCGTCACAATGGCTACAGCACCAGACGAGACCACGTATCGTTGCCCTGCCGGCGGTACTGTACTGAACATGACCGCCAGCACCGCACCGAGAAGCCAGAGTCCAAGCCACGAGGAATCGGGTTCCCTACGCTGCCTGATCAGGAGAACCAACCCTACCAAGAACAGGGCTGCCAGGGGTGGATTTAAGATTGGCTGTCCAGCGTAGAACCCAGTTAGAGGTACAACCACTAAGCCTAAGAGGGCTTTCAGGACTTGCTCACTGATTACAAACCAGGCCGGGTCGCCATAGTGAATCGTCTGAAGGATCCACCAGTCTCCAAATATGTTCATGCGGGCCATCGGTGCCAGGAATACCAGCGGATGGCGGACGAAGAAGAGAGCAAGGGGGAGTACCACAATTGTTGTGGATAGTATCAGGATTGCTATCCCCTGAATCCGGAGCCGGGTCTGAGTTCGTTCCAGTTTAAGCATGAGCAAGGCCCAAAGGGGTATCAGAAGAAGGAACACGCGGCTTCCTACATAAAAGAACTGAGCTAATCCAAGAACTATCCCAGGCAAAACGTATGCCGCCGGACGCTGCGATCTCCAGGCTCGCGAAAGAAATAGCGCCAGAAGAACCGCAAAGAGGCCGTCCCAGATGTTGTTCAAACCAAGTCGACTGAAATGTATGTGAAAGCCTAGTAGCTTAGCAAACATCAATTGTTGGATAGAGGCTATGCAATTTAATGC
>CAZCPP010000414.1:0-3753 GCA_964500655.1 uncultured Anaerolineaceae bacterium
CTTGATGGTCTTGGAAAACAGTGTTGGCTTTACCTGCGCGAAGCGCTTAGTTCAATAATATTTTAAAGTGAAATGGAAGTGGAATTAAAAAATAAATCCCAAATAATGTCAAAATATCCCATACAATAACTGGAACATAATCGTTGAGTCTGGTGGAGTTAATAATTAGCAAATGCCCTAGATTGATCAATCCCCATACAAAAGTAATATTGTCAATCCTTTTGGCTC
The DNA here is from genome assembly GCA_964500655.1 of uncultured Anaerolineaceae bacterium. Classification (GTDB taxonomy): domain Bacteria; phylum Chloroflexota; class Anaerolineae; order Anaerolineales; family Villigracilaceae; genus JAABUE01. The sequence goes on from CAZCPP010000414.1 coordinate 229, forward strand.
TAGTCTGATGGTGAACCAACCAAAATGAAATCAGTGACGCAATTGAGGCGATTACGCGACTGGGTATCCAAAGGGGGTGAATTTTGTTTTCTCGAAATAAGGAAATATCTAATCCAATAAACATTATTATTAGGATCAGAGTAATTACCATTACGATTATGGTCAGTTTTTTATTTCGTATAAATGACTCAGAACGATAACTTTCCTCCAGTTTTTTGGGCTTGAGTTGAACAAAGATGAAATCTTTTATTGCTTCAACCATGATTTATCCATTCTTTCATCATATATGACGATCCGCTACCTGATATTTTTTAACCACCTTAAATCTTCATCATATTCTTCTTCATTTTTATTATATAAACCCATTTGACGTGCAAGTTCAACAGTAAATTCCACATAAGCCTGTCCCTGGGCTGTGATGTAATTTTCATCCACAACAACGTGTTCATCAGAGACGATTGATTCAGAAAAATAGTTATACTCACTGTTCACGTTCGGACGATCACTTGGTTCCACTCCAGAAGTCATGCCAGTACATTTTTTCCCTTTCAGGATCCCCAAGCCGGCCAACAAACTGGCACCCCCACAGATCCCGGCCACCTTTTTATTCTTAGAAACCAATTTTTCAATAAAGCTTTTCAATTCCTGATTTTCCACTAATAGTACGGGGTCCCCACCTGGAATGATCAGTAAATCTATTGAATCAACATCAACATCTGCTATGACCTGATCAACGCAGAATCTTTGTTGTTCTTCGCTCCTATATTCCCTGTTCTCCAATGCGATAGAAATGATGTCGTGCTCATGATGAAAAATCAGGCCCGCCAAAACAATTTCAAATTCTGCAAATCCGTCATAGTAAAACAATGCGATCTTCATAAGCTCGATCCTTTTCTGATGTGGTTTGATTTAAACTTACACTTCAGCCTATGTCCACTTCAATGCATTCCAGATAATCAGTATCATACACGAAACTTCCATCGTTGCAAAGAATATGTAATGAGGTAGAGGGTTTGCTACACTAAATATAACCAACTCTATTTTTATCGGACCCGCGTTGATGTTTGCCCAACGATTTGCCTAATACTTATGGAATTCCCATTAAAATATATTCCCCCCTTCGGGACTGCGAAGCGTGCCCATGGGTAAGGGAGGATAGGTACAATATTGTTCAGGTTTGGCTTTTTCTTACGCTTCAGCCTCTGTCCACTTCCAGGCCCACCAGATGATCAGTAACAAACACACAGTCTCTACTGCGGCAAAGAATATATACACCAGAGTGGCCGAGCCGCCAAGGATCACAAATAATAACGTGATCACCGCTGCGATGATGTTGACTAAACGATTGGCCTTATATTTCAAAATCCTTGATAGGAAGATCATCACAATCGGAATCTCCATGATGATTGCGAAAATCAACATGCCCACTTGCGGGATTTGAACTTCGGCGGTGGTATTGCCCGCCATTAAATCAATCATAAAACTAAAAATATCCGCCATGGCGATATTGACCACTACAACGATCCATAATAACGAAAACTTTTCCTTCAATGTCATTTTTTACTCCTTTATGATTGAGGTTGAGCAACCGATTGCTCAGCCTTTATATAGAATACCTATGGTAGTCTCAGATCAAAATCAGTGTAGCATTTTTTTTGTTCATCCAGGCGCTAGCCCTGTTCGTAGAACTAACTCTTCCCACAGCCTCCTTCCCAGCTCCTCATCATGCATGGCTTTATCAAGTTTCTCAATGCGTTTATCCAACTGGAAAAGGGCTCCATTGAGCGCACTGCGATCTGGATAATTAAGCATCAGTTCCGCGATGGGTTCACCCGCGACCGCCGTTGGTTTTGCAATTAGTATTGTCAGTACCCGCCAGAAGAAACCCAGGAATCCTTTGGGCCATCTTTTCTTCAATTCTGGATCATCCTTATCGATGACGAAGGTGGGATCGAAGGCTACCGAGGAGATTACATCCGCATAGCGCCGGGCCAATTCTCCAGCGAATACCCGGTGCAAAACCTTGGTCCTTTCATAGGCGGTATTTGTATGATGTTTTTCAATGCTCTCAAGGTCATCCCAATCAATTTTTTTATTGGATCGATTAATGACATGTAATACCAGTCCATCTGATTCGCCCAGCCGTTCTAACAGCAACCGGGTGAACAGGAAGGGGCCCATCAGGTTGCCAGCGAATATGACCTCATGGCCATTGGGTAAAATATTTGGTCCGTTCTGATCCATGGTTACGTTTGAAAGTATCAAACCATGGATCTCAGGAAATCGATCTAGCGCCTCCGCAGCTGCGCGTCTGACTGATTCCATGTCAGTGAAATCGACTACTAACGTGGCAATCTGCGTGCCCTGATCCTCGATCTGGGCTTCAACCAACTCTGTACGGATCAAGCTTGCCCTGGCTTCTAACTTTTCAAAATTACGCCCAAGAATTACTACATTTGCACCGCGTTTTGCTAGAGCGAGTGCCCCCGCACCCCCAACGTTCCCAGTCCCGCCTGCGATCAAGATAGTCTGTTTATTCGTCATTTTGGTCATCTCCACTGATGATTCGTCATTTTGGTCATCTCCACTGATGATTTGATTCCCTGCTTGCCTCACTAATTAACGAGGTTGTGGTGCAATTTATTCGGTCGTAGAATCAACTTACAGATTTCTTCTATCTAGCTAATCGGATCATCTCCCCCAAAATTCGATCCCGTTCACTTTCCAGCATGACTGCTAACATACTGGCCTTTTAATAAGGAATAATTCTTAGGGAGTTGGAAGCAACCACAAGCCCATTACAATAACAATAGTACCTATAGTCCCATTGAGCAATTCAATGAACAACAATCTGTTTGGATACGTTGACTGGATCCACATATTCCAGAAGCGGGGATACACGCGTACGAAGGTCAGTACGACTGCCAGGGTGGAGGCGGTGCCGATACTAGTTGGCGCGGGGTACATCTGTCGCAAATACAAATATGCTGCTGTTAATATGAACACTTCAATTTGAGTACCCAGGAACATCTTGATCAGGTATTCCTTTTGATTCTTCCAATTCTTCACACCAGGGGAATCCTTTTCTCGTTCGTATTGGCGAGCCACAAGGGGATTGATATATAGTATGCCCACCACCACAAAATGAACGATCCCTATTATCAGGCCCCATAATAAAACATCATAAACCATATCGTTTTTTTCCTTTCAAATGATTACGCCCAAATATCAATTTATCGACCGTCATGTTGCATAACAACCTGGATACCTGTTGAGCACACCAATTTCAATTAAAAAGAATAGCACATTTCAAATCGAAAGCAACAAACGATTTCTAAAGAAAAACTTCGGAAGTCTGAATTGACCTCCCACCTACCCCATCGGGTCTCCCTACTCAAAGGGATTGATAATCGAAAGGTTCATCAACCAGGTGGTACAGCGCTTCGACCTGGCCATTGTAGTCTTTACGTAGATATGGGGTCACTAACGGAGTGCGCTCAAAGTCGTCCAACAAGGCCTGCTGGG
>CAZCPP010000415.1:0-3740 GCA_964500655.1 uncultured Anaerolineaceae bacterium
CTTTTTTGTTGCTCAACGCTTCTGTTTTGCCTGAGTTACTGCAGTAGAGTCTGGGTCGGAACAGAGAATTTAATCCTAGCCATGGCAGGGGCAATGTTAATCTCCTTCGGGTTTGGGAGAGCACTCCTGGGGCAACGAACAAGGCAGCAGGTCCGCTCTCGTTCCGCCCGTCGATCTCAACCAGGTATCATCGCAGAAATGCAAAAAGGTTTTCAATACGTCCGTCGCTCTGAGCTCATGAGATTGGTTTCAGTTTCTGCAATCTTATTTTCCGTCTTGTTCTTTTCAATAGCACTTCCATTTTCGAAAGCCGCAACTGTCCAGTTTGTAGACGAAGATACCCTGGCCAGCTTCTTAGGTATGTTCAACGCCCTGAGTACCGGTGGAGCATTTCTGGCTTCATTATTTCTGGCCAATCGTGCATTTGCTCGTTTTGGTATTATGCCAATGCTCTTACTGTTGCCAGTTATTTATCTAATCGGTTTTGGTACTCTGGCTGTCTATGGAATGTTCGCCGTCATCGTTGCATTCCGTTTCATAAAGATGCTTTGGATGAACGGTATTGCCGTTTCTGCCTGGCAGGCCATTTTCAATCCTGTCCCCGCAGAACGACGAGACCAAGTTCGAGCCTTCATTAATGGCGTTCCATCGCAGGCTGGCACATTCATTGCTGGCGCTATTCTGTTGGTGGGCGAGCAAGCTTTCACTCCGCAACAGTTATATTTAATAGGTCTGGGGGCAGCTGTTGTATCTTGCATTGTCATCTGGCGAGCTGGAAGCGCATACAAAAATTCACTGGTAGATGCATTGCGCGTTGGTCGTCCAACTCTTTTTGTTGCCGATGAAGAACCTTTTGGTGGATTCCAGCAGGATTCTACAACTGTCAATGTAGCGTTGGAAGGTATCACGCATACCGACTCTTTGGTGCGCCGCACCTCGGCAGAAATTCTGGGAAACCTGGATGATCCGCGCGCGCAAGACGCCCTTGTAGCCGTGTTGGATGATACAGAAAGCGAAGTGAAGGTAGCCTCATTGCAGTCTCTGGCACGTTCGGAGGTTTCCACCGCTATGTTGGAAGTTGCATCGCACCTGGATGACCCGGATGCTGATGTACGCGCGCAAGCAATTGATACCCTGTGTGCGCTTACAAAATACCAGCGGGGTTTGAATATTTACTTACACCCTTTGTTGAAGGATTCGGATGGGTTTGTCCGATGTCGTGCAGCAGTTGGGGTATTACGATTCGGTATACACTCCGAAGCACGGGACGTACTGCGTTCTATGGCTGTCAAGGGTGATATGGATGATCGCGTTTATGCCATCCAAGCGATGGCTGAATGGGGGGATTTGGAAGCCTATCCATTCATCGAGGGCAAGCTTAACGATCAAACCGCCCTCTCACCTGTTCGTCGCGCCGCGGCCATCGCCCTTGGTTCTTTCGGTCCCAAGGCCATCTCTATATTGCTAAAAACTCTTTCGGATAATGATTTGGGGGTCCGCGAAGGAGCGGTGCAAGGGCTTGCCCACCTTAGCCCGCAAAGTGTGGATGGTGTATTGAAAAAATTAGCCGATCCTGCCTCGGAAGATGGTGCGTTGCGGGTGCTTGAACTAATGCCTACCCACCAGGTATCGGGCAAACTGCGCAAATATTCGCAAGGGCGTATAACAAGCGCCCTGCGATATCACGATTTTTGGCGTTCAGTCGACGGTTATGTACAAGATGCTCCTATACAACTATTAACCGATTCCCTTCGTGACCGCGCTCGACACGACAGTCTAAATGCATTAAAAGCTCTAAGTTTAATGAATAACCGCGAAACCATTTCGGTCGCAATGGACAACCTACAGAGCCAAAACCCAAATCAACGCGCAAATGCCATTGAAACACTCGAAACAGTCCGAAATGCCAGTTTTATCCGTCCGATGCTGGAAATCTGGGAACCCGTTGAAAAAGTACAAGCAAATGGCCAACTGGACGAAATACTAGCAAATATGTTGGAAAATGAATTAGATGACTGGTTACGAGCTTGCGCTGCATTTGCATTCGCTCCGGACATATATCCAAGGGCAAGCAAAATTCTTTCTCACGTGGCTCAAATAGATGCGGATCCCTTTGTACGCGAAGTAGCTGCCCAAAACCTAGAAGTTGGAGAAATTATGGAATCAATATCTACACTTACAATTATGGAGCGAATTCTATTACTCCGCCGGGTGCCACTCCTGGCTGATCTTTCTCCGGCGGACCTGAAGCGTGTTGCCGCCATTGCAACTGAACACCGTTTCTTAGACAGTGAAATCATATTTGAGCAGGATGAGCAAGGGGATGAAATGTACGTTATTGTTTCTGGGGAAGTGCGCGTATTGGTAACAAGCGAAAAGCACACAGATAAGGAAATAGCCCGGCGAAAAGCTGGTGATACGGTCGGAGAGATGTCTGTAATAAGCGGCAGCCTGCGTAGCGCTACACTTTCCGCCGTGGGAGATGTACATCTACTTTGCCTTGATCAAAAAAGCTTCGAAGGGCTGCTGCGCGAACGACCAGAAGTTAGCTTGGCTGTGATGCGAATGTTGTGCGACCGTTTACAACAAGCATCTCAACGGGACGATGCGCAAAATACCTAATTTTTACAACACAGCAATAAACTACCGTAAAATTTAGTAAAACAACTGCGTCATAGTCGTAGGTGCCGACATCCTAATTATTTTATCCAATACCATAGCGATTTGCCAACCATCAAATTGCAATTGACGACAAGCGAGGAAATCAATGAGTAAACAAACTATTTTATCCGTTCTGGCACACCCTGATGACGAATCCTTTGGAATGGGTGGCACACTGGCCTATTATGCACAACAAGGGCATGATGTCTTCCTGGTCTGCGCGACGCGAGGCGAAGCAGGTATGATGGATGCTGAACATTTGGGAAAGTTCAAGTCCACAGCTGAAAAACGCGAAGCCGAGCTACGCTGTGCCGCACAAATCCTTGGTTTGAAAGATGTATTCTTTCTGGATTACCGCGACTCAGGCATGCCAGATTCCGAAGATAATAAACACCCCAATGCACAGATCAACCATCCTGTTGAAGAAGTAGCCGGGAAAGTGGTCAAATACATGCGCGAGCTCAAACCAGATATCGTACTGACCTTTGACCCAATTGGCGGGTACCGTCACCCAGATCATATTCACATCCAGCAAGCTTCTACGCTGGCCTTCGAAAAATCTGACGACGCATTTTTCTACCCTGAAGCCGGCGCGCCATTTAAGGCGCAGGCCCTTTACTATCACGTCTTTCCGCGCTGGTTCCTGCGCGTAATGACTCGCATCATGCCTATTTTTGGGATGAACCCGCACAAGTGGGGTCGCAACAAAGATATCGACCTGAAAGCCCTGGCAGATGTCTACTTCCCAACCCATGCGAAGATCAACATCCGCTCGGTTGCAGAGACAAAACGGGATGCCGGCGCTTGCCACGCATCTCAAGGCGGAATTCAAATGCGAAGCGGCCTGATGGGATTCGTCTCGAAAATATTCGGCGAACATGAAGACTTCATGCGTGCCTACCCATCTGTCAATGGAAAATCAAAGATCGTCAATGATCTTTTCGAGGGACTGGCCTAAATCAAATAATTCAACCTTCAACCGAGCGTTAAAAACACTCTGCTAGAAAAATTGTGTCTAGCAGAGTGCAGGGCTTTCTTAAAGTAGCAAAATCAGGTCAAAAACCTTGTTGGGGTGAGCA
>CAZCPP010000416.1:0-3696 GCA_964500655.1 uncultured Anaerolineaceae bacterium
TTTTGCTATGATCAACTTGCGACACATCCTTCACTCATAAGTTTCAATGAGTTCGATGTATAACCATAGACAATATGAGTGGTGGTCTAGTAAGGGGCACCGAACTCATTATTATCTCGGTTGGTTTACAGTTGGAAGCCAGGTGCGAGTCTACAGCGCCGATCCGGGGCATGTCAAGCTATACCATTTTGCCCCCAGACTAAAACCCGGGTTCTCGACGGTGGTTACCACCACAGGAGTGAATTATGAACCCGGTATATCTTTATCAAGAATGCCTGGCTTGGATTTCGATATTCATTCTACCAATGAAAAGTCTGTATATAAGCAGGTACCTGATGTACACTTTAAGAAGGCCAAGGGGAAAAATAGATATTCTTCTAATGATTACGTTTCATTTACAAATGAGGAGTACCATGCCCGCGATTGGGTCTGGTGGTTTGAACTCTGGAAAAATCCAAATCGCGACCAAACTGGTTTGCCGCCTCTGGCTGCTGACCAATACACATCCACCCGCATGGCCGTCTGGGAAACCTCCCAGCCCCTGGAGGGCGCCCTGCTCGAGCTGTACATGTGGGCGCACTTTAAATTCCAAATTGGTAACTGGCTGGATGCTGCCACCTATCTTGAGGCAAGGGATTGGCAATGCCTGGGTATCAAACCCGCACAAGACGGGGACCGGGCTCTTGGCTGTTTTACCAATCCAGATGGCACAGGTCTGGATGGCAGCGACACCGATGTTCGCCCTGCAACATGGGTTAACGACACTCCCCGACCGCCAAGCTCAAACGACACCAGGAACCTGTTCCGGCTAATAATGTACCGTCCGCCTTATATCCCAGATGGGTTAAAACCCTCCGCCATCAGCCCGGTCTGGGTAGATGAAGCCATGGAAGTAACATTCACGCCGCCCGCGTACCCCAATCAAATTGATCCGGATGGCGACGAACTGCTTTACCAGTTCGACTTCGGAGATGGAACGGGTGACGGCCTGCATTTCCCACCTGATGCCTGTGCAGACCACCCCGATAGCGATGACTGCCAGGGCGTGCTTTGCAATCAAAAGGGTTGCTTTGGTCCGCGCACGGAGGTAGAACACGAATTGAGTATCAATGAATTACCGGGATGTAAGAGAATTATGGTGCGCGCGGCCGAAAAGCACTGCTTCCCAGAATCGCCCTCAGACTCCTCGCCCTGTACTGAAAAACTGATAGAGTACGACGCAATCCAATACCACCTCAATCATATTGACGAAGAGGACGGGGAATACAGCTATGTTTCTAACTGGTCAGAACCATTAGAGGGTGTTTTTCAGGGATTGACTTTTGTAGAGATCGAAAAACCTGGGTCTGGTTGGATCTTCGACAATTCAGCCTGGGTATTGAATTGTCTGGGAACATGGTACAACCTGAGCACACCGACAGGTGCCCCTTGTGATCTATATCAAAGTGATTCAGGAAACGATTCTGTTACCTTTTCAGTAGACGAGGAGTTCAGCACTACGCCTGCCAGCGCCGTTTATAGAGAAGATAATAATCAGTGGATCCTGGAAGTGGGCGAAAATCCCAAAGATGTGAATGGCAATACGCTTCCATTTGGGAATATCAAAGTTGACGTAACCGTTATAAATCATGGGCGTACGCTAACAAATTCGAGCACACTAGTGGTTCAACACAATAAAGCCGTGGTCGGCGGTACGCCTACCAGCGTCGAAAATAAAATCGTCTCTTCCGGCCCGCCGCAGCCGCCGAAAGGCGCCCCACCGCTGGGCTTGGGCGGTGGATCCGTGACGATGAACGATAAGCTGGCAGAATGCGCAGTCCTGGGTGGCGAAGGAGCGCTATCCTGTGTACTGGACCTGACCGCGCAATGGCTGGGTGACGGTTTGATCACTGCGGAACAGAAGGCGGAGATCGACCAGGCCGCTCAAAACGTATACAAGAGTACCAGCGCAAAACCCATTGAATTCCCGCAGCCAGGCATCGACATGCGTGTTTCCAGCGCCCAGCCGCTCAACGGCGAACCTTTCACATTCACCATTGATCTGCACAACCCAAACGACCAACCGGTGACTGAAATCCTGTTAGTAGACAGCCTTCCCGAGTCTCTCACCCTGCGATATTCAGAAAATACCCACGCTGAGATAGAAGGTGACCAGCGAACGATCATCACCAGCATCGCTTCCCTGCCGCCAGGCGAGACCGCCCAGGTCACCCTTGAGGTTGTTGGCGAACTAGAAGAGGGGGTACAGGAATTACAGGTCTGCAACCGGGCGGATGTGTCCTACACCGGCGGTGGAGACATGGCTGAATACTGCGTCACACTTTTGGCCGAAGCGCCCTTGCCCACATTATCCATGAGCAGCTCCAATCCAGAGTCGCAGGAGGGCGAGTCCTTCACGTTCGATATCGAGATCCAAAATACCAGCGATTGGCTGATCCAATCAATTTCGATCGAAGATACCCTTCCTGAGAACCTGACCCCGATCTATGCCAGCAATTCTCATGGTGAGGTGGAGATTACAGACCAGCAAGTCACCGTTACGATCGCTTCCCTGCCACCGGGAGAGACCGCCCTGATAAGCATAGAAGTCAGCGGGGCGCTGGATGAGGGTTTGCAGGAGCAAGAGGTCTGCAACCAGGCAACGCTATCCGTGAATGGCAACAGTCTTCCTGCCAATACATGTATCACGCTGATGAGTGCGGGAATGCTGGGCGGAGCAGCAGGCGCGTTGGGCGCACTGCCAGGCTGGGTTTACATATTGCTTGCGGCCCTGGTATTGGTGGCAGCCGGCGGCTGGTTCTGGCGGAAAAAACGACGCTCAGTATGAGTAGATCCTGAAAACATTGAACATCAATAATTAGAGACCGATAAGCATATTCGATCGGTCTCTAATTATTTGTAAATAATTTTTATATTGCCAGCCTTGATAATTGCGATTTAATATGTGAAAAGAAAAATTGGAATCGCAGTCAATTATCAAGAACTCCTGGTCTCGAGAAATCCATTTGATTTCTTTGAAAATCAATTAAGAATTTTGAAAGGTCAAAAAACAATTTTGTAGGGTGGCTTGTTCCAAATCATTGCTAAAATGCAAGCAGCTTTTCAGGTTTATTTGCCTTTAACCTGGATATTTTTGGAATAAGTGATGAAAATAACCGATAAGTACAATTGGGAATACTTACACAATTCGCCTCTTTTGCGAATTTTATCCCTGCTTTCCGTTGCCTGTCTAATTTACTATCTTTGGTGGAGGGCTACAGAAACACTAAATCCAGATGCACTAGTCTTTTCGTGGGTATTATTATCGGCTGAAGCCTTTGGGGTGTTTAATTACATATTGTTTGCCTGGATGACGCAAGATGTATCTCCCCTTCACCCTCATAAACCTCCAAAACCAGGAATATCTATTGACATCTTTATACCTACCTATTGATGAGAGCCTGGAAATTCTTGAGGCCACTCTGACCGGATGCAAAAATATTCCATACCCCCACAAGACCTACGTTTTGGATGATGGAAAAAGAAACGAAGTAAAACTACTTGCACAACGTTTGGATTGCAACTATATCACCCGACCCACAAATGAGCACGCCAAAGCTGGGAATATAAACCATGCCTTATCAAAGACCAATGGTGAATTCACAGGGCTTTCTTAAAGTAGCAAAATCAGGTCAAAAACCTTGTTGGGGTGAGCAT
>CAZCPP010000417.1:0-3659 GCA_964500655.1 uncultured Anaerolineaceae bacterium
TTTTCCCTTGTCGATTCAGCCTGTTATTCAACCTAAACGGGCAAAGTCCAGTATGGAAGATCTTCTCTAATAATTTGAATAGGAGATGCAGGAAGTAAGTTTACATGAGAATTAGCCCAGGCATAGCCAATTGGTTCTCCATTTTTATCGATATAATTAACAGAGTTTTTAAACGAAGATGGTGGTGCAGGAAACTTTTTGTCTTGCTGATCATTCTGATGGTCAAAAAATACGATTGTTTTCGTGGAAACTTCCTGCCAGTAAAATCTATTCGGGGTTACGCCAATATATTTATGCGGGACCTTGCGAGTTTTGATAAGGTATTCTACGCGATATGGCGCTTTTTTATCAGTGGAGCCGACGTAAATAATTGTATGTGGTTCTTCAGTTCGCCAAGCGATCCAGGATACGATATCTTCGAAAAGCGGTGGGTTGCGTAAAGGCATTACTACGAAGTATTCTCCGAATCCGGAAATTACAAATAATATTGTGATAATTATGAGAAGACCATTTTGTAACCAACTGTCTGAAAAATTTGGCAACTTTATATCTAGCTCTTCTGCTAACGAGTCGATAATCGCGGCAAACCCGATTGCGGGAAGCAAAGCCAGCACCGGAATGATTGTCACAAGGTGTGTTTGACGCGGTGGGAAAGCGGAGATAATGCTCAAGAAGAACAACCCAGCTCCAAACCAGGTCAGCAGTAGGATGGAACGAGTCTGTTTTATTGTACGTAAGTTCAAGCTAAGTCCAAGTGTAAGTCCAAGGGCAGCCAGGAATCCGCCTGAAAAGTTGGTTGTTATATAGTGTTCGGTCACAATGAAGGGATTAAACAGCGCGGCAAAGGTCCGCACGGTGCTGCGTGTTAGCATTTCGACATAGACAGCTGGTGCGTAGAAGATCTTATTCCTCCCAACTAAATAGGAAACTCCGTCTGGATAGAGCTCTGCAGGATCGTAGTAAGCGTCACCGTAAACTGTATTGACAAAGCTGGTTTCGACCAGTTTGTGAAACAGTGGCGCGGAATCCTGGCTGCTGGCACCATAGATTAGACGTGGCCCGGAAGTAACCGCGGTGGCTGTCAGGAAAACGACTGTTGTAAGTGTGGTTTGTCGAAATGTTATGCGCCGATTGGCTGTGAGAAATATCATGACAATGACGATCGTGACCAGTCCCAGCCAGGCGGCGTTATAAGTGTAAAAGCCAACCCCTGCTGCTAAGCCGGCAAGCCAGTAGTACAGATGCCTAGAACGTTTGTAACCTAATGACCAAAAATACAAACTGAGAACGACAGGAAAAAGCGATTGCGAATTGTTGTACCCCATTCGCGTAAAGCTGAGATAGTAGGGATTGCTGAGCATAAAAAGCACGGCCATGATCGCCACGCGGCGGTCGAACCACTCTTTTGCCAGCAGGTAGAGCGGAATAACGGTGAACGTTCCGGCTAGTACGGATGCGAAGCGCCAGCCCCACATATCCACCCCAAATAGGCGCATGACCACACCTTGGAAAATGGAGCTTGCCACTGGGAATGTGTATACGCCGAAATCAAAAAATGCTGGTTTGTGTTCGCCATTGGCAATGTCACGCCCGGTCCCCCAGAAGGTGCCTTCGTCTGGAATCATAATGTTGGGAATGTCTTGGAGAGCAAACGAGCCAAGGACTAAGCCTGCCAAAAATAACCCGGTTAACCAGAGGAGGTCAACACGTGTGATTTTTGGGGAAATGTTCGCTCCAACAGATTTTTCGTACCTGTATAACATATAGGTCAATAGGGACAGAGTGAAGATCCACAGCCAGGGCAGAATCGATGTGTACTCATGATGCCACAGTTTGAATATTAGAAAAGTGAACAACAAGATGCTGATTATCAGATGAGGTAAGAGGTGAGCTGCGTTTGATATCCCCCTGTATTTTGTTTTTTGGACTTGATTTTCTTGCTTACACCAATAAGGAGAAATTGAAAATGCGCTCAGTATCCCGCCAATCACCAGAAAGGGAATCGCAGTCCCAAAGTTCTGTATGTTGACGATGTCCAAACGGAAGGAAAGGTTCCAGGCTTCCAGTAAAGGATTGACTTCACTTACCAGATCGCGTTGATGCATCAGGGCTTGGCTATAGATAATTAATCCTAAGCCGATTAAAAGCCAAAACCATCGTCCCGGAAATGTCCCATTGGTACGGGAATAAATGGCTTTCACTTTTTCAATCCACATCTTGGTTTGAATATGTATACTAATTAAAATACGTAGATTTTACACAAAGCAACGAAATTGATAAGTGATAGCGGATAGTTTTATTTCAATCCCAATTCGGTGCGGCTAATAACCAGTCGTTGAATTTCACTGGTGCCTTCGTATATTTCGGTGATTTTGGCATCACGGAAGTAGCGTTCAACCGGATATTCTTTGCTATACCCCATCCCACCATGAATTTGGATTGCAGCGTGGGCGCAGAACATTGACGTCTCGGAGGCAAATAGTTTTGCAGTCGAGGCCTGAAGAGTGAAGCGTTCACCAGTGGTTTTGGAACGTTCCTTTGCCAGCGCAGCGTTATACACCATCAGCCGGGATGCTTCGAGGCGCGTCTTCATATCAGCTAGCTTGAATGAGATTCCCTGAAATTGACCGATCTTTTGTCCAAAAGCTTCACGTTCACGGGCATAATCAAGCGAGGCCTCGTAAGCAGCTCCAGCAATTCCAAGTGCTTGTGCGCCAATACCAATTCGTCCTACATCTAGAACGGTCATTGCAATTTTAAAACCGTCTCCATCTTCCCCTAGACGATTCTCGACTGGGATACGGCAATCTTCAAACAAAATTTCGCTTGTGGCGGAAGCACGAATACCCAGCTTCGGTTCTTTCTTTGCGCGACTGTACCCGAGTGTGTCTGCAGGCACAATAAATGCACTGATGCCCTTCTGTTTCTTATCAGGATTGGTCATCATGAAAACGACAACATAATCAGCCACCGGGCCACTTGTAACCCAGGACTTGCGTCCATTCAAAATGTAGTCATCACCATCGCGAACTGCACGGGTGCGCATCGCGCCGGCATCGGAGCCGGACATCGGTTCGGTTAGTGAATAGGCGCCAACGGAGGCCCCAGACGCTATCGGCGTAAGGAACTTTTTCTTTTGTTCATGAGTTCCAAATTCAGCTATACCGTGACAATATAATGAGTTGTTGACCGACATAACCACGCCATGCGATGCGTCCACTTTGGAGATTTCTTCGACTGCCAAAACGTAAGAGAGGGTGTCCATCTCGGCACCCCCGTACTCTTCGGGCACTTCAATACCCATGAACCCCATCGCACCCATCTTCATGATGGTATTCATAGGAAACTCACCGCTCTCGTCAAATTCTGCTGCAATTGGGGCAATTTCTTTTTGGGCGAAGTCGCGGGCAGTATCGCGAATCATTTTGTGTTCATCTGTAAACGGAAAAATGGCGGTGTCGCTCATTTATTCATATCCTCCGATAGCAAATAGAGTTGATAGAATTATACCGCTATAGTCAATACCTTCGCCAAAAAGATATCTGATAGCTCAAGGCTCCTCTCTAGCAACGATTTGATGAATTGGCTTAGCGGTAATTAAAATTATGTCCGCTAAAACCCGGACAGATTATTAATTCAACACCAAATTTGGCTGTGAG
>CAZCPP010000418.1:0-3647 GCA_964500655.1 uncultured Anaerolineaceae bacterium
TTATGAAGCTTATCAGAAACGACCATTCCTTTGCTACCCATAGTATCTAACGGCACACACTTCAAGCCGGTTGGCAAGAAGGATGGCAGGGTGGATATCAATGTGCGCGTCAATCCAGACTTGAAGAAGCGCGTCAACACCGAGTTCCGCGGCAGGTGGCGCAATGCCGAACACATCGGTAAGGGGGAAGATGAAATCTTCGCCCTTTGGAACGCGACCCATCCCGATGACCCGATCGAGGTGTAAACTCAACCTTTTAACAGAATCTAGCGGCTTAATTTCCACATTAAGCCGCTAGATTCGCAGATTAAGCCGCTTGATCATGGAGTTAAGCCGCTAGATGCGCAAGTTAAGCCGCTTAATTCAGACATTAAGCCAGCATAATTCTGGAAAACACCTGCCAGCGCTAGTGAAGCGGGGGAAACAGTCCAAGAAAAAAGTTCACGCTTTTCCCATAAAAAGTCAGCTTTCCCAGGTTGCCTTCCGGCCAACCTTTAAAAAACAGCCTTCCGATTGCTCGGGCGTGCTGGCTTTCTCGCCCGGTAAGCTACGTTTCCTATAGGATACATTATTCAGGCCTCAAAAATTACACTGTGCCAGATAAAAATCTGTTCTCTAACAGCTGGTTTTTCATCCCTGGTTGTCCAGATTTGATATTAGACCGCTCTTCACTGAACCAGGCAAGTTATTGGACCACAGATCAAAAAAACTGCCTCGAAATAATTGTTTTGAAACCCCACTATATTCGTTATAATCTTGGTTGATATTTATTCAGGTATAAAAGTAACAAAAATCGAATAAGGAGATCCCTAAATGTACGAAAAAAGTATCGAACTACTAAATAAAGCAGTTGCCGACGAAATGTCTGCCGTCCATCAATATATGTACTTTCACTTCCACTGTGAAGACCAGGGCTTTGAATTACTGGCAGGCTTATTCATGCGTACCGCAATCGAAGAAATGGAGCATATTGAACTCCTGGCAGAACGGATCATATTCCTGGGTGGCGATGTTGAAATGGTGGCTTCAACGGAAGTGAAAAAGGTTCAAGATGTAGCTGAGATGTTGAAGATGGGTATTCAGATGGAACAGAGCAGCGTCAGAGATTACAATTTGTGGGCGAACGAGTGCTCTGCTAATGCCGATTCAGGATCTAAAAAAGTTTTCGAGCAATTGGTAGATGATGAAGAGCGTCACTATGACCAGTACGATAATGAGAAAAACAATCTAGAGCGATTTGGGGATCGGTACCTGGCTTTGCAATCGATTGAGACGAGTAAAAGCGTTGCTTCTGGTACGCCAACAGAATAATAATAAATTGTAAAGCCAAAAACCAAAAAAGTCACCTGCCCGGGTGACTTTTTTGGTTATGATAAGTAAGGAAGACCGTTCAGCCAAAGATCAGGCAAGATCGAAGCGATCGGCGTTCATGACCTTATTCCAGGCGGCCACAAAGTCATGGACGAACTTCGTCTGCGAGTCGTCCTGAGCATAGACTTCTGCCAGAGCGCGCAGGATCGAATTCGAACCGAAGATCAGATCGACACGGGTGCCGGTCCACTTGAGTTCGCCCGTTGCGCGATCACGACCTTCGAACACGTTTTCGTCTTCCGATGACCCCTTCCACTCGGTGTTCATATCAAGCAGATTTGTGAAGAAGTCGTTGGTGAGAGTCTCTGGCTTTTTGGTGAAAACGCCGTGTTGGGAGCCTCCGAAGTTGGTATTCAAAACGCGCATACCACCAATGAGAACCGTCATCTCGGGAGCGGTCAGCGTCAGTAGTTGTGCCTTGTCGACCAGCATTTCCTCCGAGGAAACAGCGTATTTGGTCTTTTGATAGTTACGGAATCCGTCTGCAGCCGGTTCAAGTACGGCGAATGAATCCGCGTCAGTTTGCTCCTGTGACGCATCCGTGCGTCCCGGTATGAAGGGGACGGTCACATCGTGACCAGCATCCTTCACAGCTTTTTCAACGCCTGCGCAACCTGCCAACACGATCAGGTCAGCCATAGATACCTTCTTGTCGAAATCGTTCTGGATGCCTTTGAGAGTTTTCAACACTTTCGCCAGTTGATCCGGTTGGTTAACTTCCCAATCCTTCTGCGGCGCAAAGCGGATACGGGCTCCATTGGCCCCACCGCGCATGTCAGAGCCGCGGAAAGTGGACGCCGACGCCCAGGCGGTCGAGACCAGTTTCGAGACAGATAGTCCTGAAGCGAGGATCTTGTCTTTGAGTGCAGAAATATCCTTTTCGTCGATCAGTTCATAGTCAACTGCGGGCACCGGGTCCTGCCAGATCAGCTCTTCTGCTGGGACTTCTGCACCAAGGTATCGTGAGCGGGGTCCCATGTCGCGGTGGGTTAACTTGAACCAGGCGCGGGCAAAGGCATCGGCAAACTCATCGGGATTTTCCAGGAAGCGGCGCGAGATTTTATCGTAGGCAGGATCAAACTTGAGCGATAAGTCGGCAGTCGTCATCATGGGGCGATGTTTCTTGGTCGCATCATGTGCATCAACCACCATATCCTCTTCATCAACATCCGTTGCAAGCCATATATAAGCTCCGGCAGGGCTTTTTAACAGTTCCCACTCATATTTGAACAGAACCTTCAGATAGCCCATATCCCATTTTGTAGGGTTGGGCTTCCAGGCGCCTTCGATGCCGCTGCCAATTGTATCGCCGGCCACCCCACTTCCGTGGGTGCTCTTCCAGCCCAGGCCCTGCTCCTCGATGCCAGCGGCCTCGGGTTCAGGGCCTACATGTGCTGGATCGCCAGCTCCGTGAGCTTTACCGAAGGTGTGTCCACCTGCAATTAGAGCAACAGTTTCTTCGTCATTCATGGCCATGCGAGCAAAGGTCTCGCGAACATCATGTCCGGAATCTGCCGGAATAGGTTCTCCATTAGGTCCTTCAGGGTTGACGTAGATCAGGCCCATCTGTACGGCGGCAAGCGGATTCTCTAGATCGCGGTCACCGGAGTAGCGCTTGTCGCCCAGCCATTCGCTCTCGGTCCCCCAGTAAATATCCTCTTCCGGCTCCCAAATGTCTTCACGCCCGCCGGCGAAGCCGAAGGTCTTCAATCCCATCGACTCAAGCGCGCAGTTTCCGGCGAGTATCATCAGGTCGGCCCAAGAGATCTTGTTACCGTATTTCTGCTTGATCGGCCAGAGCAGACGGCGTGCCTTGTCGAGGTTAACATTATCCGGCCAGCTGTTAAGGGGCGCGAAGCGCTGGTTACCGGTGCCACCGCCGCCGCGGCCGTCGCCCATGCGGTAGGTGCCTGCGCTGTGCCACGCCATGCGGATGAAGAGCCCCCCGTAGTGACCATAGTCGGCCGGCCACCAATCCTGCGAGTCGGTCATCAGCGTGTAGAGATCTTGCTTGAGAGCCTCCAGGTCTAATTTCTTGAATTCTTCAGCGTAGTTAAACCCCTCGCCCATCGGATTGCTCATGCGAGAGTGCTGATGAAGAATCTTGAGGTTCAACTGGTTTGGCCACCAGTCCTGGTTTGACGTGCCACCTCCGCCTGTTACCGGGTTCTTGCTAGCTTCATTCATAAGATTACCTCCTTTTGCTTTTTCATCACTTTACTTAAAGTTCGCATTTAGACAAATGAATGAAGCCTGATGTTTGATCAGGTTGAGAA
>CAZCPP010000419.1:0-3647 GCA_964500655.1 uncultured Anaerolineaceae bacterium
TCCTTGACCTGATTTTATCCGCTTATCCTTTACTCAACTGCGTAACATGAGTTACTAAAGCCCGGCCCACTGACTCCAGAAGAATTTGAAATCATAAAGCAACACGTTGTGCTGGCACACAAACTGCTATCCCCCATCCCCTTCTTGACACGGGCTTTGGATATTCCATATTGCCATCATGAACGCTGGGATGGTACCGGTTATCCACGCGGCTTACAGGGAGAACAAATTCCTCTTCTGGCGCGCGTGTTTTCCGTTGTAGATGTTTGGGATGCTTTACTCTCTGACCGGCCTTATCGAAAAGCCTGGCCACGAGAGAAAACATTAGCTTATATTCGAGAACAAAGCGGCCAGTACTTCGACCCAAAAATAGTCGAAGCTTTCTTAGAAATTGTGCAGTAACTCTTCAAATTTCTCTTATTCAGACGTGGTAAACTCCCACCCATGTCGAAAAAGAAAGTATTGATAACCTTTGCCACGTTGCTCCTGCTGGCAATTTTAGTGTTACAAATCCCGAGTGTTAAATCGGCTGTCTCCTGGCGTTATGAAAAATTCACCATATATGTAAAAAATATTATCAATCCGCCTGGACCAGTACCTACTGCACTGCCGGTTACTCAGCAGGCCCTTACCCAGATACCGGTACATATACCCACATCTACACCTACTAACCTACAAGTAACTCCTATCCAAACGCCTACTAACGCACTGTTGTCTCAACAAGTTTCACTCACCAGCCCGCCCTTTGAACAGCAATCCCCTAATAACTGTGGACCTGCTACTTTGTCTATGGCTTTACACCTATATGGATGGGAAGGCGATCAGGCCGAAATCGCCGCTCGAATCAAACCTTTATTGCAAGACCGAAACGTCAACCCAGAGGAACTGGCCTTCTACGTTCGCAACTTTGCAGGATGGCTCAACGTACAGTACCGGGTTGCAGGAGATCTAACTACGCTTAAGAAGCTGCTGGCTGCAGGCTACCCCGTCATCGTTGAAAGTGTCACAAGTCTTGACCCAAACGATGCCCTCGGCCCCACTGATGATTTGTGGGCCGCTCATTATCTGCTACTAACTGGCTATGACGACATTGCAGAGATTTTCACCATCCAAGATTCTTATCACGGGGCTGATTTAACTATCTCGTATAATCAACTCCAGGCTGAGTGGGAACCATTTAACAATCTTTACATGGTTCTCTACTTCCCACAGGATCAAGCTGAACTTCAAGCTATGTTTGGTGTTGACTGGGACCCAGACATCAACCGTCAACGTGCGCTTGAAGGGGCTAAGGCAGTGACTGAAGCAGAACCCAACAACGCTTTCGCTTGGTTTAACATGGGAAGCGATTTGGTTTACTTTGAAAGATATGAAGAGGCTGCCTTAGCTTATGATAAATCTCGGGAAATTGGCCTACCCTTGCGCATGTTTCGCTACCAGTTTGGTCCGTTTATCGCCTACTTTCAATCCAATCGCAATGAGGATTTGCTTGTGCTTACGAATTATGCACGTGGTATTACTGAAATGTCTGAAGAGGCCTGGCTATGGTATGGTTGGGGACTATTCAGGCAGAACGATTTTGAAGGCGCGAAAGCTGCTTGGCAAAAAGCCTTATCCATCAACGAATCCCCGTATGTGGATTCTCGTAACGCCCTTCAATATGTGACCCCATGACAAAACAATCTATCATTATCACCATCTTGACAATCATTTTTACTGCCTGTGTCCCTGTTGCTACTTCTTCATCGCCTCCTACTTCCCACATAACTACCTCCCCTTCAAAGACGGTGACTAATACCCCAATGGTCACTGTCCGTGAAAAATCACTACCAACTCCAATTTTCACACCTACAACCGCTTATCTGGCAAGTGAGCGAACCTCGCCCATTGACGGCATGCCGCAGGTTTTTGTACCCGCTGGAATTTTGCGAATGGGGGGGCTAGATATTCATGCCGATGACAGGGATGAACTTCCTGCTCACGACGTTTCACTGGATGCTTTTTGGATAGATATGCTCGAAGTTACAAATGCCATGTATATGCTGTGTGTTCAAGCAGAAAGCTGCACAGTACCAGAAGATTGGGCCTCTGACAGACGCCTTGCTTATTTCAATGAAGAAAAGTATAAAGATTATCCTGTTGTGCACGTTACCTGGGAGCAGGCCAATACCTACTGTGCCTGGGCGGAACGCCGCTTACCTTCAGAAGCAGAATGGGAACGTGCTGCGCGCGGGGACGATTTCAGCAACTTTCCTTGGGGAGATGAACCACCCAATGAACATTATGCTAATTTCAATCGCTTAGTCAACGATACAAGCCGGGTTGGCTCATACGCTGCAGGAGTTAGTCACTTTGGGGCTTTTGATATGGCAGGCAATGTTTGGGAGTGGGTAGCAGATTTATATAAGATCGAATACTATAGCATTTCGCCAAAACAAAATCCATCCGGCCCTGAGACGAACATCAGCAAATTGCGCGTCCTTCGCGGGGGCTCATTCCAAGATGAATGGATTGACTTACGTGTTTCAAAGCGAGGTGCGGCGCTAGGCCCTAATCCCAATGCACCTCATGACGCCCCTAATCGTGCTGGAGAGCATTCATCAAAAATTGGTTTTCGCTGTGCTGCTGATGAATAACATTTACACCATCAAGCTACCACTTTCAGCAGCCTGCTTTTAGCCTAATCTTCCTGAAAACTATACCCACCTGGCCAAGTCTGAATAAGATTGGTCTCCCCAGCCTCTTCTTCCAATTTTTTTCGCAAACGATAGATCATATTCTTGAGTAGTGATTGGTCTTTCTCTCGCTGCGATCCCCATACCGTCTGAATAATATCTTCGCTCTTAAACACGTACCCAGGTCTGCTCATCAGCAAATGTAATAATCGAAATTCGAGATTGGTCAGGCGTACATCCTCGCTATTTTCTCCTACTGCTGAACGACGGGAAGGGTCGAGACGTAGCTTACTCGTTCGACGTGGGGACATAGGCTCGGACCAACTGCGACGTGACCAAGCTGCAACCTTCGCAAGGAAAATGGACGGACTTATCGGTTTGATAACACATTCATCCACACCTACGTCGTAGACCTCAAGTATCTCAACTTCATTATTTGCTGGTAAGAATAGCAGGATTGGACTAGAGCTAAGCGCTCGAAATTTCTTGCACAGTGCAATTCGCTCATTATGGGATGCGTTCACATCGATAATGATCAGGTCAGGTATGTCTTCTACAGCCCGTTCCATTGCACGTTGAACAGAAGTCTCGAGGATCGCAACCAATCCCTTTTCTCGGATCATGTAACCCCAAATAGGCGCGGTATCCGTTTGGTCACAAACAATGAATACTCGTTGAGCAGCTTGAGAATTGGAAAGGTCAATAGTTGTCATATAGGTACTTTCGCACGGACTTGTAATGTCACAAATTATATTATATGCAAGAATTGGCAAAAATGGTAACAAAAAGTCACAAAAAGGTACAAATATGTTACCTATGGGTGATACAGAAATTATTGTCCTACAAATATACTCAAGAAAGATATAGCTTTAGGAGGCTTATTATGAAAAAACTATTCCCAATTTTCCTGGCATTTGTTTTATTAACTGATGTTACGCGGCTTTGAGCAGTTGGAGTTCATCATAAGCACTT
>CAZCPP010000420.1:0-3647 GCA_964500655.1 uncultured Anaerolineaceae bacterium
CTAACGGTTTATGCTGGACAGGATCAACTAATAATCGATGCAGTGCTGGCTTCATATATTTAACCCTACTTACTGTTCACGAGTTGATCAATTAAAAAATTTTGTTCTTCAGTAATCATCTGTGGGTATAATGGTAATGCCAGCGATAACCGATCCGCGATATATGCCTTAGGGAAATCAGCTGGTTTTAGTTCATATTTCTGTTGGTAATACCCCAAGGTATGCACAGCCTGCGTTCCCTGCCGGGTTGCTATACCCTGATCTTCAAGCTTTCCCATTAAAACATTTCGCTTTTTGTGTAATTCTTCCACGTTATCCATGGTTGGCACATCAGGTCTGAAAAGACAAACATAAGATTGGTAACCGTGAACATAATTTTCTGGTGTAAAGGGAGTTTCTAACCAATTCAGGTCGGCTAAAGCCTGGTCATATCGCCTGGCAAGATTGGTTCGTTGTTCCATGATGTACTTCAACTTGCCCATTTGAGCAACACCCACTGCCCCTTGAAAATCGGTCATTCGGTAGTTATATCCCACCATATCATATTCTGGCATCAGATAACTTCTACTACCATGATGCCGTTGCAAATCACTGATAGCAGCGCCGTGATCTCGCAACGAGCGCATCTTCTTCGCCAGTGCTTCATCTTGTGTAAGCACCATGCCACCTTCCCCTGTAGTGATCGCCTTTCGAGGGTGAAAACTGAGCGCACCGATATCTGCTAATCCACCAGCGTGATGACCCTTATACCAGGCTCCCACAGCGCAGGCAGCGTCTTCAATTACGCGTAAACCATGATGCCGGGCCAGTTTCATGATTGGATTCATATCCGCGCTCAATCCAAACAGGGATACCGGCATGATCGCTTTAGTCTTTTCTGTGATCTTGGTCTCAATTTGCGAGACATCAATATTGAAAGTGCGCAAATCGATATCGCAAAACACGGGGGTGGCTTGTTGGTATTCAACCACATTTGCTGAAGCAACAAAGGTAAATGCTGGCACAATGACTTCGTCCCCTGGGCCAATCCCCAGGGCAACTAGCGCCAGGTGCAAGGCGGTTGTGCAAGACGTTGTCGCCAGGGTATAAGGAATTTTCGAATAGTCGGAAAAAAGCTTTTCGAATTGAGCCACTTTTGGTCCCTGAACCACCCAGCCTGTTTCCAGGGGTTCTTGCACCAACCTGCGTTCTTCGTCATCGAAATACGGTTTCGTGATGGGAATTTTCATAACGTCACTCTTCTTGGAATAATTAAGGCTTGAATAAGGCAATCGCAATACCTTATCATGAGTTTCATGTGTTATGCATCTTGCGTTTTCCGCCACTCGATAACCCGCCGCAGGCCATCCACTAAAGGTGTCGAAGCTTTGAATTTCAATAGTTTTTGAGCTTTTTCAGTACTTCCGATACGGTAAGTCACAAAACTCTGTTCTTGGGGCAAGTACTCAGGTTTTAAATCAGATCCGGTCAATTCTAAAAGCATATCTACAAGTTCATTGATCGTCGTACCAATCCCCATACCGATATTGGAAAACTCATCAGCAACATCAGCCTTCATCCCCAGGATATTGGCTTCAGCAACATCCTCAACAAAGATGAAATCGAACATCTGGGTTCCGTCACCATATATAAGCGGGCGCTGTCCTGAGAAAATCCGATCCAACACTTTCATGATCACACTGACATAAGTGCCTTCATAATCCATGCGCGGGCCATAGATATTCATATAGCGGTAACCAATATAAGGCAAACTATGCTGCTCATAGATAGCGCGAAACATTTGTTCGTTGGCAATTTTCGTTGCTCCGTACGTTGTACGGTTGTTGAATGGGTGATCTTCTGTCATTGGTGTAGTCAATGCGTTACCGTACACAGACGCCGAAGATGAATACACCACGCGCTTTACTCCAAGGTCATGACAGGCTTCTACAACATTCCAGGTGCCAAGTGTATTGGTTTCCCATGCGCTCCGGGGTTCATTTACACACTCTCCCAACCAAAGCGATGCCAAGAGAAATACACCATCAATCCCCTCCATTTCTTTGCGCAATCTTTGCACATCCATCATGGATGCTTGAATTATTTTCACTTTTGATGATTGGGACGCTTTGGCAAGATTCGCCCGCGTACCACGGATAAAATTATCATAAACTACGATTTCGGAAACTGGCTCATGAGTTAGCTGATCGACAATATATGAGCCAACTAAACCAGCTCCACCGATAAGCATTATTCTTTTTCCATTTAGATCCATCTAACTTCTCCAATCTTGATGATAAATTTGTGATATGCAATTCTGTAATCAGTAATTCGCGCAATGTTAATTATTTTATGATATCGCATTATCCAGCGCCCTTAGGATGATATCGATTTGTTGTGAAGTTATCTCTGGGTAGATGGGGATCGCCAGCGTTTCTAGGCTGGCTCTTTCCGTTATGGGGAAATCGCCTCCTTGATAACCCAGTTCAAAGCAAGGTTGGGTCAGGTGCAGGGGTTGCGGGTAATATACGCCCGTGGCAATGCCTGCATCTTTCAATTTCTGCTGTACTTGATTGCGTTGCGCTAACTGCAACACATACAGATGATAGACATGCCTGGCCTCAGGCGCTTCATAGGGCGTGGTCACGCCCGCAAGGCCGGATAACTGGCCTTGATAATCGGCAGCCAATTCCCGGCGGCGCTCGTTCCACGCATCCAGGTAGCGCAGCTTGACCCGCAAGATAGCGGCCTGCAAGGCGTCCAGGCGGCTGTTGTAGCCCAGGATTTCAGGGAAGTATTTCTTTTGCCAACCGTGGGTGCGCAGCATGCGCACTTTTTCGGCCAGCTCTGGGTCATCCGTGACCACCATGCCGCCATCGCCATAGCCGCCCAGGTTCTTGCTGGGGAAGAAGCTCAAACAGCCGATATCGCCCAGCGCTCCCGTTTTGCGCCCATGGTATGCTGCCCCAAATGCCTGGGCGTTGTCTTCGATAACCTTCAAGCCGTGTTCACGGGCAATGGTGCTAATGGCATCCATCTCGGCAGGGTAGCCGTAAAGATGCACCGGGATGACGGCTTTGGTGGCTGGAGTGATGGCTGCTTGTATTTGTTCTACATCCATGCAGTAAGTACGCGACTCAATATCCACCAGCGCAGGCTTTGCGCCCACATGTAGTACTGCACCAGCAGTGGCGAAGAAGGTATATGCCGGGATGATGACTTCGTCGCCGGGGCCGATTTCTAACGCCCGCAAGGCCAGGATCAGGGCGTCTGTACCTGAAGCCACCCCGATCCCGTGACCCACGCCCAGGTAGGCAGCGACTTCGTTTTCCAGGGCTGCGACTTCTTCCCCTAAAATGAAATGTCCTGAGTCCAACACACGCTGGATAGCTACATCGATTTCCGGTTTGATGGTCTGGTATTGGGCTACGAGATCGAGTAGAGGAACTTTGATTGTAGACATCGTATTCTCGGAATCATTCCCGTCAAGCCCCCCAGCCCCCAACATTAGGGGAGCGTGTTCCCCCCAGACTTGTCCTGAGTATGCCGGAGGGATGGGGGGGTACTCGAAGAGTACACAAAGTGCAGGGGGGCAGCGGCTTATTCTTCACTTGTCACCATTTCACCAGTCTTATTGTACCCCGCGCCACAGCTTTCACAAACGGCTG
>CAZCPP010000421.1:0-3638 GCA_964500655.1 uncultured Anaerolineaceae bacterium
CCACAAGGCCTTATTCTATCCCCAGTATATAATATTACTGTATATGAACCCAAAACATGGGAGAATATAAATATCTTTATCATAGTATGGAATAATTATGCCTAAGCAATCATTGGGAGAGAGTCAGGCAATATGATCAGCCCCTATATCCAGAATATTTTGGATCAGCCGAAAACGCTTAGACAAGCTCTGGCGAAGTATCCTGATGAATATTTACGATCCACAATTGTGCAACAGTATCAGGCGGGCGAAATTGGGAGGATTGTTATTACGGGCTTAGGTGCATCCTTAAATTCTCTGTATCCAGCATATCTCAGTCTGACTGCTTTACCCATACCGGTCGTTTATCTTAACACTGCAGAATTGATATACAGTGCGTTAAACCAAATTAATTCGGATACACTTTTGTGCGTTGCTTCTCAGTCAGGTCGGAGTGCCGAGACTCTAAATCTGCTCTCACAATTGAAAGGGAAGCATAATCCTGCGTGTCTATTGGTGCTAACCAACGACCGTGAGAGCCCCTTAGGAGCACGTGCCGACGTTACTATCGATATTGACGCCGGTGATGAATTTAGCGTAGCTACGAAAACCTATTGTAACACCTTGGTCTTTGCTACCCTTTTTGCCCACCAAATCCTCGGCAATGATATCGGCTCGCTAATTGCTGAATTTAGTGATGCTGCTA
This sequence comes from uncultured Anaerolineaceae bacterium, assembly GCA_964500655.1. GTDB lineage: Bacteria > Chloroflexota > Anaerolineae > Anaerolineales > Villigracilaceae > JAABUE01. The sequence continues at coordinate 686 of CAZCPP010000421.1, forward strand.
ATACAATGGAAAGTTATTTGATTAACTGGCAAACTCATGTCGAAATGATCGAAGAGAAAATTGGAGAATTTGATTTCGCAGTTATTGTGGGCCGAGGCACATCAATGGCAGGAACATGGAATGGGGCACTAATTCAAAAAGAAGCCGCTCGCGTGCCAGTAGAAGGATATCACGCTGCACAGTTTCGTCATGGGCCGTTGGAGATGGTTAATAAAGGTCTTTTGATGTTAACGCTGGGGGGTAGTGCTGTTAGCGCCGAACTAAACCATAAACTGGCACAGGATGTGATTATACGCGGTGGACGCGCTTTATGGATCAGTGCTGACCCATCCGACGTGATACCAAGTGTTGTATATCCCAAAGTAGCTAATATAGCGGTTCCATTGCTTGAAATTTTGTTCTTCCAACTGTTCTCCCTGGCATTGGCAACACGAAAAAATATTACAGCTGGAGAGTTTAAAAATATCGGCAAAGTTGTTCTAAGTGAGTAAGAATCTAAGAAAAGAAATCTTGACACGATATATGAAAATCAGTATAATGTTCAAACATACGGACATTTACGAAGTAAGTTCCAGTTGTAAGGTTTTGAAATATTGATTCCGTACTGACACGACTATAGGAGGTTACCCATGAGTTCGAATGGCAAAGTAAAAGTTGGTATCATCGGATCGCAATTCGAGGCAGATATTCATGCCGAATCGTTCCGCATAATGCCAGAAGAAGCTGAAGTTATTGCAGTTGCTTCACCTACACCGGGGAACGCAAGCGCGTTGGCTAAGAAGTTCGAGATCCCTAATGTATACACAGACTACCGGGAAATGCTAAAGAACCCCGATATCGAAATGGTCACCATCACAGCGCCCAATAAACTGCACGCGCAGATGACAATTGATATTGCCAATGCGGGCAAACATGTAGTCTGCGAAAAACCATTGTGCATGACATTGGAAGAAGCCGATGAGATGATCGAAACATGCAAGAAACAGGGCGTCTTATTCATGTATGCAGAGGAATTGTATTTCACTCCCAAATACGTGAAGGCAAAAGAGATGGCTGACCAAGGTGCCTATGGCGATGTATACCTTGTGAAGCAAAGCGAAAAACACTTTGGTCCGCATGCTCCTTGGTTCTGGGATGTTGATCAATCAGGCGGCGGCGTTTTCATGGATATGGGTTGCCATGGGATTGCATTTGTGTGGTGGTTCTTGGGGAAGCCTAAGCTGTTGAGCATCACTGCTCAAATGGGAACTTACGTGCATGGAGATATCACAAAAGGCGAGGATAACTCTTTTGCAATTCTTGAATTTGAAGGTAATAAGGTTGCACTGGTAGAAGATAGTTGGGCTCGCCAGGGTGGTATGGATGATCGGATCGAAGTTTTTGGCGACAAAGGTTTAACTTATGGGAACCTTCATATGGGTAATGCATTACCAACATTCTCAAATGAGGGTTATGGCTACGCTGTAGAAAAAGCCCCAACCACTAAAGGTTGGACTTACCCTGTATTTGAAGAATTGTGGAATTATGGTTTTCCACAAGAAATGGCTCACTTTGCTCGCTGTGTCCGTGGCAAAGAAGAACCCATTTGCACTGGTGAAGATGGGCGCTTTGTTCAAGAAGCATTGTTAGCAGGCTACCAATCTGCTGGTTCCGGGAAAAAAGTAGAATTACCTTTCCGGCCGACAGGTGTTGAAAAACCCATTGATCTTTGGTTTAACCCATTGGACTAGATAAGCATCTTTGCAATAAGGCCTCGGTTCCACTTACAGGTTGAAGAATCTGTGTATAGTGAACCGGGGTGTTTTTTAGGTCATTAGTCATAGAAAATGAAAAATTTTGTCCTGGCAATCGATATCGGTGGCACAAATACAAAAATTGGTTTAATCTCGAATGCGGAGACTATTGGGGAGGTAATTTCGATTCCGAGTGATGGCTACAATGATTTCGATAATTATACTGATACCTTATTAGATACTGCCAATAAAGTTATTGCAGCTGTTCCTGTCAATGCTATCGATGGAATTGGCATCGGAGTGGCAGGCTTTGTGGATGATGCTCATTCAATGATGGTATTCAACCCCAATATTGCATGGTTAGAAAATTTTCCCTTGGCAGAATACTTGAAAAATGCCTTTGCTAAACCTGTATTTGTTGAAGTCGACTCGAATGCAGCTGCACTGGCTGAAGCAATGCATGGTAGTGGCCAGGGTAGCCGAAGGTTATTAGTCTTAGCGATTGGTACTGGATTGGGTGGTGGTATGGTTGTTGATGGAGAAATTCTGCGGATAAGCAACCAATGCTTGGGCGATGTAGGGCATGTCATTGTTGAACCGGGCGGCCCGCAGTGCTCAAGTGGCTGCCACGGTTGCGCTGAAGCTTTGGTCTCCGGCCCAGCCCTGGAAAACCGAGCAGGGATGCTGGCTAAGAAAAACCCAAAATCTGACCTAGGGACCCTGATAGCACAAAATGGTCGAATTACTGGCAGGGATGTGATCAACCTTGCAAAAAGTGGTGATGTATTTGCCATAGCTGCAATAAAACATTTAGGTTATTATCTTGGCATTGCCATTTCCTCAATGGCCCCAATTTTTTTACCTGATACAATTTGTATTGCCGGAGGAGTTTCCGAAGCTGGGCCTATTTTAATCAACGCAACAAAAAAATCTTTTGATCAGAATGTAGGTTCAGAGTATGGAGAGGAGGTGGAGATAAAAAAGGCCCATTTCGGGTGGCAGGCTGTGCTAATTGGGGCAGCGGCTGCATTCGAAAAAAGCCAACCTACTAACATGAAAATAATTTGAAATGTTCACCCAATAAAACTAAATTATGAGGAGTAAGAATGAAAACGTCTAAACTATTTTATGTACTACTCAGCCTTCTCGTTGTCGCTATGATGCTATCCGCTTGCGGAGGTGCACCTGCTGCTGAAGAACCTGCTGCTGAAGAACCCGCT
>CAZCPP010000422.1:0-3629 GCA_964500655.1 uncultured Anaerolineaceae bacterium
ACCACAGGTGGTTCATGCCATCCCATCAATCCCTAAAAAGGGCAAAGTCCAGTCTTGCATTTCAATCTTAAGTACAGTTCCCGCAGCAGGCGCAGGGATTTCAGTGTCCACTTTGTCGGTGTTGACTTCCAATAGTGGCTCTAATTCAGCGATTGAATCCCCTTCTTGCTTGAGCCATTTTGTTACCGTTACTTCTTCTACACCCTCACCCAAAAGTGGAACTAAAACTTTTGTCGCCATAATTGCTCCTGTTTACCACCAAGGCACGAAGACACTGAGATACAAAGTTTATTAAATGGGCAACTTTTCATTTTGTCCTCTTCGTGGACTAAAGAATTTCCGGGAACTCTCCTGGATCAACTTCATGCATCATCTCATAAACCGCATCGAAAATCGTCTCCGTATTTGGTTTAGACCAGTAATCACCATCCGAGCCGTAGGCCGGTCGATGCTGTGTACCGGTTAGAGTTTTGGGAGGCGAATCGAGCCAGTAATAACCGCCACCTTTCTCAATGACCCCTTGCAACATATATGCCGATGTACCACCGGGCACATCTTCGTCCACAAATATGATCCGGCTAGTTTTCTTGAGAGATTCGACAATTTTTCCGTGAAGGTCAAATGGAAGCAGCGATTGGACATCAATCACTTCAACTTCGATACCGGCGTCGGCAAGTTTCTGGGCTGCATCCAAGGCAATGCGGCAGATGGCACCGTAAGTGACTAGCGTGACGTCCGTACCTTCGCGAATGATCTCAGGGACGCCAATTGGCGTTGTGTACTCACCTATATTGTCGGGCAGTTTTTCCTTTACCCGGTAACCATTCAATACCTCGACGAGGATAGCCGGTTCGTCGGCCTGCAATAATGTGTTGTAGAAACCGGCTGCCTGTACCATGTTTCTTGGTACCAGCACATACATACCACGCACAAGGTGAATGATCCCGGCCATTAATGAGCCAGAATGCCAGATGCCCTCCAGCCGGTGTCCCCTCGTGCGTACGATGACGGGTGCTTTTTGCCCGCCTGCAGTACGCCAACGTAGGGTCGCCAAATCGTCGCTCATTAGTTGCAGTGCATACAGTAAATAATCAAGATATTGGATCTCTGCAATCGGACGTAGCCCACGCATGGCCATGCCAATGGCTTGTCCCAGAATCGTAACCTCGCGGATGCCCGTATCGCTGACGCGAAACTCACCGTACTTCTCCTGCATCCCACGGAAGCCCTGATTCACATCACCGAGGAATCCCACATCCTCACCAAAGGCGATTAACCGTGGCTCCTTTTCCAACAATTTATCGAAGGCGGCATTTATCACTTCGAAGCCCATCAAAGTTAGGGAATCTGCTGAATAGGATGGCTTTACTTCAGGTACTTTCAACGCTGTTTCGCTGTACAGATTCGATCCATAGCGTTCGTGGTTAACTTTTTCTTGCTCCTTTTTCCAGTTCACCAGCACCTGCTTGCTGGGGTCCTCTTCCGAGCGCAGAATTCGCAAAGCTTCATGCACAACCATATGCATATCCCGCCTCGTAACGGACGGCATACTTGCCAGCCGTTCTTTGATCTGTTTCAGTGCTGACGCCTGGGACGAGCTTCCTGCCACTTCATCAAGCATGTCCATAATTTGGGTGCGCTCCTCCAAAATCGGGTTGAGATAGGCATCCCAGGCGGTTTTGCGGATGCCTTCTACAGCTTTTCGATCAGATTCTTCAGCGGTAGCAAGTTCGGGTCCGGTTGCGATGCGCTTCTCCAATATCCACTCGCGCATCTTCTTGATGTTATCGAATTCTTCTTCCCATTTTAATCGTTCAGGAGTCTTGTAACGTTCGTGCGAGCCGCTGGTGCTGTGTCCTAGCGGTTGAGTGGCATTGGTGACATGCACCAGCGCGGGGATGTGATATTCGCGGGCGATCTCAGCAGCGGCGGCATAGGTTTCTAACAGGGCCGGATAATCCCAAGCCCGGACGGTGTAGAGATCGTAACCACGGTCGCAGTCTTCAGCTGGGCACGGATCACGCTGGAAGCCGCTCATGATGGTGCTGATGTTTTCCTTGACCATCTGGAATTGGTTAGGAACGGAAATGCCATAGCCGTCGTCATAGATAGTTAGAATAGAGGGGGCATGTAGAACGCCGATGGCATTGACCGACTCCCAGAACATACCCTCAGCGGTGGAGGCGTTGCCTATAGTAGCCCAGGCGACTTCGTTCCCGCTTTTAGAGAACTCTTTGAAATCCTGAAGTTCACTGAGGTTACGATAAACGACCGATGCGTAGGCCAGCCCAACAGTGCGCGGCATCTGCGAGCCCGTAGGCGAAACGTCAGCGGCGACATTGTAACTTTGGGTTTGGTCCTTCCACTTGCCATCAGGATACAAGTAACGGGTAGCGAAATGGGCGTTCATCGAGCGACCAGCAGTGGCAGGATCGTGCTCCACGTCGGCATGCGCATAAAGCTGGGCAAAAAACTCCTGGATGCTCGTCACCCCAAGGGCAAATATCCAGGTTTGGTCGCGGTAGTAACCGGAGCGCCAGTCACCTTTTTGAAAGGCGTGCGCCATCGCAAGCTGGGCAACTTCCTTGCCGTCGCCAAAAATGCCAAACTTAGCCTTGCCGTTGAGAACTTCGCGACGCCCGATGATAGATGCCTGCCGCGATTGATATGCTAAATGATAGTCTTTGATGACTTCTTCAGGAGAAAAGGTGAGGTTATTCGATGGTTTCTTTTTGGGCATTCGTTTTCCTGAGCAGACTTGAGACGTTAGACCGTAGACATTAGGCAAGACGCCTAATATCTGATCGCTGAAGTTAAAAAACTATTCCGAGTAGTTCGGTCTGATTATAACGGAAAATCAGAAGCGTGATTCCCACGCGTGGCTCGAAGTTTCTAATTCCTGAAAAATCAATACGGAAGGATCTAAAAGATTCCAAGAGCAGTATTCTCCTTTCACACGGGAAAAGTACTTTGAAATAAAATCATAAATCGCTTCGTTGACGAGGGGTTAAGCCCATGATAGAATGATTTCCGCTATGGGCGCGTAGCTCAATGGAAGAGCAGTGGCCTTTTAAGCCATTGGTTCTGGGTTCGAGTCCCAGCGCGCTCACAGAATGAGACCCATCCCGAACCATATCAGGTCGGTGTTGAGCAATTCTTCAAAATGCTGCAATTTGAGCAGCGAGCAAAATTAGAAGGATTGCCCGGCGCCCTCTTGTGAGGTCGGGATGTTCGTTTTTAATTCAGGTTCTTCCCCTCAAGTTCTAAACAACCATATATCAGTGCAAGTGGCCGCTTCATACAGCGGATACAGCTTGCAGTACCTTCGGCGCTTGCTTCGTAACAACAAGCTTGATGGTATCAAGATCGGTCAAATCTGGCTCGTTCACAAAGGTGCTCTTGATCTCTACATCGAGCAAGCTCAGGATTCGACAGACCATCGTTTTGGGCCGAAGTAGTTTTTATTTTACCCCTAAGTGTTTACGAATGTAAACGCTCCCTGTTTACGTTTGTATACACCCTTGTGAGAAAGGAGAAATTCATGAGCGTCATGATCCTGGATGCTGGAAACAGTATCGTGCGCCGCACGGTGGCATGAGTGATTGTGCTTGAAGCACCACAGGTTGGAG
>CAZCPP010000423.1:0-3628 GCA_964500655.1 uncultured Anaerolineaceae bacterium
CATACACCTATCTTAATCGCTTTCAATCGAAAATGCGTAACTACAGTTAATAAATGAAATTGTGCACGAAAAAGTGATTTATTGCAATTTTCATGTATAATACTCTTAGTTACTTGTAAACTTCTGCCGCGCAATGAGCGGTCACTGGTTAGCTTACAGAATTCTGGAAAGTGTTGAATGATCATCCTGGCAACAGGAGATTTTTGAAGTCACAGGCCCTGTTTAAAATCATCACTGGGCAAAACGAATTGGATATTTGACTTCTTCAAGCCACGTATCATTTGCAGTGACATAATTTGTCACACAGCTTAATTTACCTGCAACACCCCGCTTCTAACTGAACCCGGGGGTTGCAAGCCAAACCCAGACTCTTTCTGCAGCCAAGGCCACTCAGCGCCTTTTGGCTGCTTGCGTTTTAAAATGAGAAAAATTACGGCGATACAGGTTCAGAAAAAAAATCCGAACCGGGTTAATATTCACCTTGACGGAGAATTTGCGTTTGGATTAGTCCGTATCGCAGCCGCATGGTTACAAGTAGGGCAAGAACTGGACGACGAGAAGATCACTAAATTACAAACCGAAGACGCTCGTGAACGCGCTATTCAACAGGCATTACTCTTTTTAAGCTACCGCGTGCGTTCCGAAAAAGAAATTCGGCAGAACCTGAATAAACATGAAATCCCAGAAGTTATTATTGAGGACACTCTCGAACGTCTTCGCCAAAACGGTTTTGCCAATGATGAACAATTTGCCAGCGCTTGGGTCGAAAACCGAAATGCTTTTCGCCCGCGCGGTCGCCGAGCATTGAGGTTAGAACTTCGAAAAAAGGGTATCGATGATCAGATCATCGAATCGTCAATCGCAGATTTGGACGAGGAAGCCCTGGCTTACCAAGCGGGTCGAAAAAAGGCTCGCAAGCTCAAAGGCGCCGCCCTGAGTGCGTCGAAGGGTCTAGAATGGAGCGAGTTTCGCAAGAAAACTTCCGATTTCCTGGCTCGCCGCGGCTTCTCCTATTCCGTTATCGCGCCGATCGTTTCGCGCTTGTGGAACGAAATCCACACGGAGGGAGAAGAACATATCATTGATAATGAGGAAATATTATGAACCCACCTATTCTCCTAATTGGTATTCTGGCTCTGGTCGTGGGCATCGTAGTCGGATACCTATTTCACAGGTATCAAACAGATAAAGACATCAAAGACCAGCAACAGAAAGCAGAAAGTATTTTAAAGGGCGCGAATGAGCAAGCACGATTAATCGAATCACAGGCCAGAGAAAGCTCAACCAAGATAATTCAAGCCGCCGAAGGGGAAATTAAAGAACGCCGCAAGGAACTCAACCGCGAAACCGAGAGAATTGAAAAACGCCGATCTGAATTAGACAGTCGAACCGACAGGTTAGAGCAGCGCGAACAAACGCTGAACAAACGACAATCGACAGTTGACCGTCGTTCAAACGAAGTTGAGAAAATGGTTGAGACCCAGGTCAAGAAGCTGGAACAGATCTCTCAGCTAACCCAAGATGAGGCCAAGAAAGATTTATTCGAGGCTGTTGAAAAGGAAGCCCGCGCCGATATGGCCCGCATATACAGGCAAATCGAAGCTGAAGCAAGAGAAGAAGGCGAAAAACGTGCGCGTAAGCTTATCGCTGATGCTATCCAGCGGGTAGCATCTGAGCATGTCTCGGAAGTTACTTCCTCGGTCGTGCCGCTGCCCAACGAAGAAATGAAAGGCCGCATCGTGGGCCGCAATGGACGTAACATCAAAGCTTTCGAGCAAGCCGCCGGTGTAGATGTGATCGTTGACGACACTCCTGAAGCTGTGACTATTTCCTGCTTTGATTCAGTTCGCCGCGAAATTGGCCGCCGGGCCCTCACTCGCCTGACAATCGATGGCCGCATTCATCCAGCGCATATTGAAAAAATCGTCAAGGAAGAAACAAAAGCGGTTGACAAGGCCATGGCCGAAGCCGGCGAACAAGCTGCATACGATGCCAATATCGCTGGCTTACACCCCGAAGTGCTGCGCATGATGGGGCGTCTGAAATTCCGTACTTCCTACGGGCAGAATCAATTGACACATGCGGTGGAAGTCTCAAAACTGGCAGGCATCCTGGCCGCCGAACTGGGTGCAAATATCGAACTCTCTAAGCAGGGCGGGTTCTTGCACGATATCGGTAAAGCCATGGACCATAACCAGGAAGGTACCCATGCTGCCCTGGGTGCGGAGTTCAGCAAACGCTATAATGTGAATGCTATTGTGGTCAATGCTATTGCAGCTCACCACCACGAAGCGGAACAAGAAAGCATTGAATCTGTTATTGCTGAAGCTGCCGATGCCATCTCCGGCGCACGACCCGGTGCACGGCGTGAAGATCTTGAGGCTTACATCAAGCGCATCAAGTCATTAGAGGAATTGGCTCAATCCTTTGACGGTGTGCAGCAGGCTTTCGCCATTCAGGCTGGGCGTGAAGTGCGTGTGATCGTCAAACCTGAAGATATCGACGACCTGACATCCACCCGCCTGGCCCGCGATATCGCCAAAAAGATCGAGGAAACCATGCAGTATCCTGGTCAGATCAAGGTGATCGTAATACGCGAGACAAGAGCAGTGGATTACGCGAAGTAAGATATCTTGAAACAGTATGGGCGACCACTGGTCGCCTTTTTTTACAATTTCATAACAGTTGGTTTCAGCTCTAATTCATCAATCAATTCGTTCAATTCAACGTCTGACAAATTACGCTTATCCCCCACATAAGCTGTCAGGGCAGCTTCCATCATATTAGTGCCAAACGAACGACCATCGTAACGAGGGGTTGTTGTTACTAATGTTTTTATTCCACGCGCTCGCAAAAATTCGATGTTCTCTTCTGTGGTCGTGTTCGTTACCACGGTTTTTCCTTCCATGCAAGCGGGCATGTACTTGCGCATAAATAAGAAGTCGCCCGCCACCAAATCAGAGCCCTCGAAATATTTGACATACTTGGGCTCCTGCTCGGAACCATTGCTGCCGTAGAAGAGCATGCTCATGGGAAACCAACTGACGAATGGTAACATGACGCGTGCAACGCGCTTGAATGCCGGAATACCATAGACTGGGATCGGTACACCCAGTGCGACCATCAGGTCTCCCAACACGATCCGTTCCGAGACTTCGGAAACTGCTTCCGCTAAACCCAACCGGTCTATCGCTACAGGAACAAAGGCCTGCTCAAAATGCGCTCCACCTAATTGTGATTCTGTCAACTCAAAAACACGTCGCTCAAGGGTATGTTTCAAGCCACGGCCATCACACAAGGGGGTTTGGGTCACGCCTTTAACTAGCTTTAGTGCAGCGTGTAAGGGATATTCACGTTGGTTAAGCCGCAAGTACAAATCTACACCACCCACGCCAAAAGCGTCTACTTTCCCGTCTAGATCAAGATACATCTGGCGAGCTTTGGGGATATCGCCATTCGTGCCAATACGCTCAACAAGGATTTCTTCATCCTTGAGTTTTATGCTTACACTTTTATCGCGTTTCGAACTCCCCAGGCTGATACTAAGCGCTCTTTTCATATTGCCCTCCCATAAGAGGTAAACTACTATCGACTGGAAGTCGATAGCTTTGTATGTCGAATGAAATTC
>CAZCPP010000424.1:0-3626 GCA_964500655.1 uncultured Anaerolineaceae bacterium
CCATTTGATATTGAACGAGGGTCAGATTACAGGAATTGTGTTAACAGCTTTCGATAATTATTATGGCAAAGCGCCCTTCATTTCACAGGTTGTGTTCCGCTATTTCCCTTCATCTGCAGCTGTGTTGGATGCTTATGAACAGGGCGAAGTGTTGGGAATCAGTCGCATCACAAATGATGTGCTCACAGATGCGTTGGAAAGTCCAAATTTGTCAATTTATACTAGCAGGATGCCACAAGTCAGCATGGTGCTGCTTAATACAAACAACCCGGAAGTGCCCTTCTTGCAGGAACCAAACGTGCGTCGGGCGCTCATGCTAGGTTTGAACCGCCAGCGTATGATCTCAAATTTACTGCAGGGTCAGGCTATTGTTGCTGATGGACCGATTTTTCCTGGCTCTTGGGCATATTATGGCGGTATTGAGCACCTTGAGTATGATCCGGAACAAGCCGTTTCACTACTGAAGAGTGATGGTTATATGATCCCGGCGGAGGGGGGGACGGTACGTGCCAAGGAAGGCCAGTCGTTGATATTCACGATGCTGCACCCTGAAGATGATTTACATACGCAGTTAGCTGAAACCATGCAAACAAGTTGGACACAGATAGGTGTTCAGGTCAAATTGCAGCCCGTTCCCTATGATCGTATGGTTTTCGATTATCTGGGTCCGCGTTCGTATCAAACTGCTCTTGTGGATTTAAACCTGGCACGTACACCCGATCCGGACCCTTATCCGTTCTGGCACCAAGCCGAAGCGACAGGTGGGCAAAATTATTCCCAATGGGACAATCGCACCGCTAGTGAGTATCTGGAGCAGGCGCGCGTGAACACGGATTTTGGTGTACGCACACGGTTATATCGGAATTTTCAGGTGATATTTTCCAAAGAGTTACCGTCTCTGCCGGTATATTACCCTGTTTATTCCTTTGGAGTAGATGCCCAAGTGCTGGGTGTACAGGTTGCTCCCTTGTACGATATCAGTGATCGTTTCTCTATCGTCACTGATTGGTATCTGCTGACGCGGCGTTCACTGGAAACCGAGCCAGAAGCGACTGAAGTACCGTAATCTGCGGATAAAATAGTGAACCCAATAATAAAGGATTTATCTTTTTTGGAAGCGGGTATCCCTGAGATAAAAGGTTACCTACTTTCGAAAGAGTTGTATTGGCCGATCAGCGTGCCCGGAAATACCCTGCCACGCTTGACCATTGGCGGTATTTTGCTGACCCAGACCCGACTGGAAGCTCGTGGAGAGAGGATTGAAGCATTCATTGCACAGCTAGATGGAGTCCGCTCAAAGTGGCAGGTTGCCTGGGAAACGAAAGCAAGCCGAGAAGTTCAAGCTCGGATGCGGCTGTGGAGTAATTATCTTTCGGATTATCGTCACGATCCCGAACAACACGCGGATGTATATCCGCACGAAGTCCGCTACCGTGTGATATTGAATATGCTATTTGCTGAATTACCTACACCACATGCAGAACAGGATACATTAAAGCAGTTAGACAGCGTGTTACGTGTAAACTTGATCGTAAGCGACTTCATTTGGGAGTCTGAACTGCAGTCCGGGTTTTCTCGGGACGAATACTGGTTTTTGTACGGAAAGCTAAATATCAAAGGAGGCCTACAATGAGCGATGTGCGTCAAAAAGCACTTGAGTATGCAGGACAAAATCGAGAACGTTTTCTTGAAAATTTGAAGGAAATTGTAGCTATACCATCCGTTTCTATGCAGGATGAACATAAAGACGATATGGTACGTGCAGCTGAATGGCTGGAAACACGTCTAACAGACCTGGGAATGGATAATGTGCAGATCTTGCCTACGGAGAAACATCCAGTTGTTTTTGGGGAATGGATGAAAGCTGGTGGGGAGGCCCCAACGGTTTTGATTTATGGACATTATGATGTGCAGCCAGTGGATCCTCTTGAATTATGGAATACCAAACCATATGATGCAGTTATGAAAGGCGATTTATTGTTTGGCCGTGGAACTTCCGATATGAAGGGACAGACCATTGCCACACTAGCAGCGGTCGAATCGATACTCCAGACCTCGGGACTGTCAATCAATATCAAATGGTTATTCGAGGGCGAAGAAGAAATGGGCTCGCCTAGCATGGAGGCTTTTCTACCAAATCATAAAGACTTGCTGGCGGCCGATTTCTGCCTCAATCCGGATGCCGGAATGATCGCTGCTGATAAACCGACCATCACATATGGCTTACGTGGGTTGGGATACTATGAAGTGCATGTCTGGGGACCTGACCATGATTTGCATTCAGGCTTGTATGGTGGGACGGTTCATAACCCTGCACAGGCATTGATTGAATTAGTTGCAGGTATGCACGACGAAAAAGGTCTTGTTACCCTACCAGGTTTTTTTGATAGCGTTCGACCGATTAGCGCTGAAGAACACCGTGATATGGAAAAACTTCCGATGAATGAGGATTTCTACAAATCCCAGACTGGCGTGCCCGAACTTTGGGGGGAACCAGAATACTTGCCTGTAGAGCGTGTGGGTGCCCGACCGACTCTCGAAGTCAATGGTTTTCTGTCAGGATACGTAGGTGAGGGTTCCAAGACGGTTTTACCAGCTAAAGCAATGGTAAAACTTTCTTCTCGCCTGGTTCCTGATCAGGATGCGCATGAGGTCCACAAGCAACTTATTCGATATATGGAGGAGAATGCTCCCAAGACAATTCATTGGGAGGTCAAGATTCTGAATGCTGGCCCAACAGCGATTACAGACCGCAGCTTGCCAGCTATCGAGTGTATGGCGCAGGCAATGGAAACGGTTTGGGGGCAACGCCCGCTTTTTAAACGTGAGGGCGGATCCATACCAGTGGTTGCCATGCTGCAAAACAATATCGGTGCTGAATCAATCCTTTGCGGTTCTGGCTTACCGGAAGACAAAGTTCATGCGCCAAATGAACGTATGCATTTACCCACATGGTACAAGAGCATCGATGCATTGATCCATTTCTTTTACAATTTAGAATAATGTAGAGTTGCACAATTAGAGAGTGGCTAATTTCATGGGCTTTCTTGCGAAGTTACCCTTGATAATTAGCAAAAGCCCACTATGTTATCCACTCCCCACAATAATAAATAAAGTTGAATTTGAGGAATATTGGTATGGAAGACAGAATTATCACATATGGTGGACAAGCGGTTATCGAAGGTGTGCTGATGCGCGGACAAAAAGCGTTCGCAATAGCCATGCGTGATCCGGATGGCGAAATTGTTCTGCACAAGGATAAACTGGCAAATGTCTATAACTCAAGCATCACGAAAATCCCTTTCTTGCGAGGGATAATCTTGCTATGGGATGCGCTCGGTTTGGGAATGCGCGCACTCACAATATCTGCTAACACCCAAACTGGCGAGGATGAGAATCTCGAAGGGCCGGCACTTTATCTTACTATTGCTGTGTCTTTGGCGATTGGTATTGGTCTGTTCTTTTTGCTACCTGCTGCGATAGGTGGATGGGTCGAAAAATTGATGACACCTACGACATCTACTGGAAGTGGCGTACTACCCGCGCTGATTCCACCATTGGTAGGGGGATCTGGAGCGAACGTCTGGATAGGCAACTTGTTAGAGGGTGTTGTACGCCTGCTCCTG
>CAZCPP010000425.1:0-3613 GCA_964500655.1 uncultured Anaerolineaceae bacterium
GGCTTTTTGCCTGACCACCATATGTGGCTTTTTCACGGAGATTCCCAAAGAGCCCTCGAAATTTCGATCTATACTAATATTTACAGGTTGTTGCTCGAATAAGAACTCAACGCTTCTTACGCAAGAAAACTTACTTCCGCCAACTTCGATGCTTTTTATCATGTACTTAGGTTAGAGTAGACCTCTTGCATAAGTGGTCTCGTCACCGTACCCCATTTGGGGCATTTTCCCCGGCGGCGAGGACGCTGCCTAGAGTTGGCTATATAATTCACTTTTGCAAGATGTCTAGTAATAATGGAGATACGATGAAATCAAAAACTGATATCGTAACCAACTGGTTGCCGCGCTATACAGACACCCCATTGAAAGAATTTGGCGATTATATCTTGCTGGTAAATTTTGAAGATTACCTGCACATGTTCTCGAACTGGTACCAGGTGCCCATCAGAGGGCATGAAAAGCCTATGCCAAATGCCACCGCCGAAGGCATCACCCTGATCAATTTCGGGATGGGCAGCGCCAACGCTGCCACGGTCATGGACTTGTTGAGCGCCATCGAGCCAAAAGCCGCACTATTCTTGGGCAAATGCGGAGGGCTAAAAAAGAAGAATGATATCGGCGATTTAATCCTACCGATCGCAGGCATTCGTGGAGAGGGTACTTCCAACGACTATTTTCCATCAGAAGTTCCAGCCCTGCCTGCCTTCAACTTGCAAAAAGCCATCTCGACTACCATCCGCAATCACGACCAGGATTACTGGACCGGTACAGTCTACACTACCAACAGGCGCGTTTGGGAACACGATGAAAAATTCAAAGAGTATCTACGACTTATTCGTGCCATGGCAATTGACATGGAAACCGCCACGCTATTTAGCACCGGTTTTTACAACGAAATCCCCACTGGTGCACTACTTTTGGTCTCTGACCAGCCGATGATCCCAGAAGGTGTCAAGACCGCTGAGAGCGACAAAAAAGTCACCCAGGATTATCTGGATTTACACCTGAAAATCGGCATTGCTTCGCTTAAGGAATTGATAAACAACGGGCTCACGGTCAAGCATTTATATTTCTAAAAAAAACTAAACGCTGGTTGCGACTTGATTGCGACCCTTATGCTTTGCGACATACATAGCCTGGTCAGCCCGTGCAATCAAGGTTTCTAGCGTAGGTGTTAGTTCGTTCTTCTCTGCTATGCCGATACTCACTGTTACACTTAGATCACCTCTCTCTGTTGGGATCAAGGTTTCGGCAACACTTTTTCTCAATCGTTCAGCCACAGTTTTTGAAACTTCCAAATGGGTTTCAGGAAGCAAAATAGCAAATTCTTCGCCACCATAACGTCCCAGGATGTCCGTGATACGCAAAGAGCCCATGCAAAGTTTGGCAACAACTTGTAAAACTTTGTCACCGATCGCATGGCCATATGTATCATTAAAATCTTTAAAATTATCTATGTCCAGCAGCAATGTAGATAACGAACCTCCATATCTTAAACCACGATTGAATTCAGCATGGGCGAGCTCAAGGAAATGACGGCGATTATTTAAACCGGTTAGTTCGTCGGTAGAAGCAAGTCTCTTCACTTTATCAAACAAGCGGGCATTCTCAATTGCAATGGCTGCCTGGCTGGCGATAGCGGTCATGATCTCCAGATCATGCGCATCGTAAACATCTTGCTTCGTGAAATCCTGAATTGCCATGACGCCAATCGCGTCTTTGCCGATGAGAAGAGGCACTCCAAGCCAGGATTGAGGCATTTCTCCTACGGACTCTACAGCATTTTCTTTTTCCCATAACTTAAAATTATCGTTGATCATAATGGTTTTTTTTGTTTTTATAATGTGACCCGTTAATCCTTCATCAGGTGCTATTTCCTCATATTTAAGATCTTCCTCGGAAGAAGATTTGATGATTGGGAAAGTAATCTTGGTCTTTTCAGAATCAAGAAGGCCAATATAAAAATCTGCGGTGTCAATAAGGTGCTTGATGCCTTTATAGGTTTCTTTAAGTATGTGGTCAATATCAAGTTGTTGAGTGAGCGTCTGTGCCAGTTCGTTCAATACTGACAATTCTTTCGCGTGTAGTTCCGTTTCTTCGAACAGACGTGCATTTTCAATTGCGACTGCCGCCTGGCTGGCAATAGCGGTCATGATCTCCAGATCATGTTCATCATAAACATTTGACAACTCATAATCTTGAATCGCCATAACACCGATCGCGTTTTTGCCGATGAGAAGGGGCACTCCCAACCAGGATTGTGGAAGCTCGCCCTCTATTTTTATTTTATTCTTTTTTTGCCACGCTTCGGGGTTTTCTTTGATCAAAACAGGAGCTTTTGTTTGTATGATGTGGCCAGTCAATCCTTCATCAAGGCCAATAATAATATTGCTTAGATCATCTTCGGAAGCAGATATATTGATTGGAAAAGCAACCTGTTTCGTTTCATGGTTCACAAGGGCAATGTAAAATTCCGAGGTGTTGAGAAGGCGTGTAACACCTTTGTTCGTTTCTTCCAATACATGACCGATGTCGAGTTGCAGGATAAGCTGCTGTGACAGTTCATACAATACAGCCAGTTCTTCCGCGTTCCTGCGTTCAATATCCGCTGCTCGCAACCGAGCGATCGTCGTCGATATTTGACCCGCCATTATGATTAAAAGACGTTCATCCGCTTCTGAAAATGCATCAAGTTTTTTGCTTTCTGCATTGATAACACCGATCACACTTCCACCAAGCTTAAGCGGAACAACCAATTCGGAGCGCGTTTTGGGATCTACCTGCAAATAATGCGGGGACGAAGCAACATCCGCAACACGTTCCGGGAGACCTGTCTTGACGACATGCCCTACAATGCCTTCTCCAAATGAGACAGTCATATCTTCGGAAAATAAATTATGATAAATATGACAAGAAGGGTGTAACCGCAATGCACCTATACTCTCGTCTACCAATAAAAAGGCAAAATTATCGAGATACAGTTTCTCGGCAATAATGTGTGTAGCTCGCTCAATCAGCTGATCCTCGCTGGTAGCTTCAGTGATTGCCAGGGCGATAGCATGCAGAAAAGCCAATTCATCAAATTGTTTTCGTTCGGCGGAAAATAATTTACTCCTGGTAAGCGCCAAACCAGTCAGATTGGCAACCGCTATAAGCACATCAAAGTCAATTTGATCGAATGCATGCGGATGCACACTTTCAATGATCAGTACACCCACTTTATCGTCCCCAACCTGGATTGGCACATCGACCTCAGAACCACTTGCTCCTGGGATATAGTTCGGTTCCTTGCTGACATCAGACGAATAATGCAATTGCCCGTCCAGAAATGGACGCTCGCTTAAGCCCTGTCCTGGTAAAAGACGATCCTGGAGGGGCTCATCAAGACAACCACTACTCGCTATTCTATTACGGGCACCGCTATGTTGCTCTACAAGATAAATACTTGTGTGATCGTATCCCAGATTTTCATGCAGGCTGGTAACCACCTGTTGGCAAATATCATCCTCCTTGAGATATGGTGCCAATTCAGTATTCAATTGGAACAAGGTAGCTTGCAGCTTCGTCTGTCGCTGGGTGTTCTCGTACAATTGTGACCTGGTTAAGGCCAAAC
>CAZCPP010000426.1:0-3602 GCA_964500655.1 uncultured Anaerolineaceae bacterium
ATATGCAGTATCTAGAAACGCCCCTGACATATGCAATCAGCAAAGTAAGCAATATAGATCAACGTATTTTGAGACACAAGAATGCCATCCGCATGCCACTATCTACATTGGATGTATTTACTTACACCGTGGATGAAATCCTGCAAATGGAATATCGGTATGCACACGCACCTTTCGAAAATCCGTGTTATTTTGGCATGTCAATCAACGATGATTTGCTAGACTATAACTTGACTGAGCAAATCGTACGGCAACACTTTGAGCAGATTTCAATACAGCAGTTCACACATCCATACCACCAGCCACCTGAGCCGCCTACCTTTGAGTGGTTGGTGAGCAAGTTCGGTCATTTTTTGGATATGATCGATTAGACAAGATCGATGACAAACCGGTTTTGTTTCGCTTCCAGCAAATTCTCCTTACCCAAATTTCTCCATCTACAATAAAACCATACCAGAGAAGGTAGGACGCTCATCTATTTAATGTTACAGTATAGAATAACCCCTTTTCCGGGGAGGGCAAATGATCGCACAGCGCATCTTCTCTGCATTATTCGTGATCGGCCTGCTGCTTAGTGGCTGCGGGGGTACTCAAGAACAGCCTCCAGGCAAACCGAGTCCAACACCTGCACCGACCATTACACTTACTCCAAACCCAAACGTGACCGTCTGTGCCAATAGCTGCGATTTCACTCTCATCCAGGATGCGATCGAGGCCGAGAGCACTGGTGTGGGAACTATCATTGGTGTAGAAGAACTCCTCCATACTGAAGGGGGTATCCAGGTCAGCAAGAACGTTGTTATCCAGGGACAGGGGGCGAAAAAGACCATCGTGCAGGCGCACCCAAATCCTGGCGAAGGGACACAGCGCGTCTTCGAAGTTCCGCTGGAAGTAACCGTCACCATCCGTGGGGTAACAATCCGGCACGGCAATCCCACGACCAGTCCACTCACTGGCGGGGGAGTCTTGAACTACGGCACGCTTACGCTTGAAGACACAATTGTTCGCGACAACTTTGGCAGCGCGGGTGGTGGCCTCTACAACGAAGGCTCACTGACACTCATCAACAGCACTGTCAACGACAATGGCTCGGTTGGCGGTGCCAATGTGAAACCCGATGATGCCTATCTGGAATGCGAGACGGGGGGTGGCTTGAAGGTACTTTCGGGCACGACCACACTGATCAATAGCACGGTTAGCAACAACCGTGCCAAAAGCAAAGGCGGTGGCATTCACGTCGCTTGCCACGGAAAACTGATCATGCAAAACAGCACCATCAGCGGCAATTTCGCAACCGCGAGCGGCGGCGGTATCTATCTCAATGGCTCCGGGGATTTCACCAACAGTACCATCAGCAACAACAGCGCCAGCAACGTCGGTGGCATCGCCCTCAACGGCAGTGGCGACGAAGCGCAAGAGCATGGACACTTGAGCTTGTTCAACACCGTCATTGCAGACAATATCGCTCGATTGGGTGACTATGGTATTGCAGACTGCCACATGGAAGATTACGCAGAAATTATTACATCAAGCTATAGCTGGATTGCAGACGGCAACTGCGATCCAGCCTTCTCCGGTGATCCATTGCTTGGTCCGTTAACAGACAACGGCGGTTCAACCCAGACACATAGTCTGCTTCCAGGCAGCCCTGCCATTGATGCCATCCCAGCCGATTCCTGCGCCATCGACACCGACCAGCGCGGAGAACCCCGCGAAGCACCTTGTGATATTGGTGCCTTCGAAATGCAATCGGACTGAAATTGCCCCACTAGATTTTCATTCTGTCGTGCTAATATTTGGCCATCTCTTGACTCTATAGTTACCATAGGGTGTATATTTAGGGCATAGAGATGGAATGAAACTAAAAATCGGCAATTTCGCGCGAATCGGACAGGTCACCGTTCAAACCCTGCGCCACTATGATGAGTTGGATTTGCTTAAACCCATCGAAGTGGACTCTCTGAGTGGCTATCGCCACTATATCCTGGATCAGTTGCCTCGTCTGCACCGCATACTAGCTCTCAAAGATCTAGGATTTTCTCTGGATCAAATCGGGCACCTGCTGAAGGATAATCTGCCCTCTGCCGAACTTCGGGGAATGCTGCGCCTCAAGCAGAGTGAACTGCGCCAGCAAGTAGATGAGGGGCTCGACCGGCTTGAAAGGCTAGAAGCACGCCTGAACCTGATCGAACAGGAAGACCAGCAACCAAACTATGAAGTGATCATCAAACCGGTAGATTCATTGCATGTCGCCTCGGTACGGCAAACCATCCCCAGCTATTGGGATGAAGGTCCTTTATGGGGGAACCTATTCAATCAATTAAACCAAGTTGGTGTCAGCGCCAACGGTCCCTACCTGTCGCTTTATCATACTGGGGAACCGGAGATTGACGTAGAAGCCTGTATACCCATCTCCCCAGACGTAAAAAATATCCAAGGGTTATCGGTACGGGCGTTGCCATCCGTTGAAAACATGGCCAGCACAATTCACCAGGGATCATTTACAGGTCTGACCATCGCATTTACTGCGTTATTGAAATGGATTGATATCAATGGATACCACATCGCCGGGCCTGACCGTGCCATCTACTTGCGTTTACCAGAAAACGGTCAATCCCGCCAGGACCCAAATGCCATCACTGAGATGCAAATTCCGATTACAAAGGATTAGACCGAATAGTTTATTCTTCTTTAGATATCAATCAGTGGCCACTGTTTTGATGAGTAACCAAACCTACATTTTCAGGAGTCAGGAATATGTCTGGAAAGAAATATAGTGTATCAGCTATTGGGCAAGTAGAAGCTAGCCCAGATGGGTTTGCTCTGAAGATCGCGCCAGAATATTGTGCAGCCTTGAAGGGCTTGGAAGAATTTGGCCATATCAATGTGCTGTGGTGGAGCCATCATCTGGATACACCAGAACACCGCAATGTGCTGGAAGCCGAGCAACCATACAAAAACGCGCCCTCCAATATGGGAATCTTTGCAACCCGTTCGCCACTACGCCCCAACCCGATCTGTATCTCGACAGTGTCGGTTATAAGCGTGGATATCGAGAACGGCTATGTCAACGTACCGTGGATCGATGCGGAAGATGGAACCCCCATATTGGATATCAAACCATATCATCCATCCAGCGACCGCATCCGAGACGTACGCATGCCGGATTGGTGCCAGCATTGGCCACAATGGTATGAAGAATCGGGTGAATTCAATTGGGAGGCAGAATTCGTCAACGCACAATAAGAATGAGATTTTGCATTCAGTGCCAATAATGATAAGAGGTCGGCTAACAACCGGCCTCTTATCTTATCCTTGCGGAAAATTTCTCACACCCCCTACAAGCCACTTACGGCGAGGATCGCAGAAATGGTTGCATGTGCTATACTTCGCTCACTTTCTAGAAAATATGAATTTTCAATCTCCATCATACAAGATATTCAAACTCTTTGAGGCAGAAAGAAAGAATTAAGAAACTCCCGTTTACTTAGAGTATCAAATGGATCAAGAAGAATACATACCCAAAACAGTTATGTCCATTCATGCTCATCCAGATGACCAAGACTTTACTGTTTCTGGAACATTGGCAAAATGGGCTGCTG
>CAZCPP010000427.1:0-3601 GCA_964500655.1 uncultured Anaerolineaceae bacterium
CCAACAAGGTTTTTGACCTGATTTTGCTACTTTAAGAAAGCCCTGGGGTATTTAGTTACATCTTTACCTTAAAAAGTTGAAGATTGGACGGATTCGTGCCATTTTTCAGAATATTTTTCAATAAATTTCACGGTTTCCCCTACCCCATCCTCTATTCGGATCTTTCTCCCGATATCCTGCGCAGTGTTTTGAACGGCATCGTCGACTATTTTGGCCAGTGCAACAACAACTCTTTCTGCAGTCAACTCCTTGATCGGAATAGGTTTCGGGCTTGCACCAATCGCATGTACTTGCATCCCCCAAAATGGTTGATCTGCAGCAGACGGCACAAGGATATTTGGAATTCCTGCTCGCAAACCCGCCGCCGTGGTACCTGCGCCGCCGTGATGGATGATAGCCTTACAATGCGGAAGCAGCCAATCGTGTGGAACAGCATCAATAACGAATATATTTTCAAGCAAACGAATATTCTGTAAATCGCTCCACCCGCTCAGGATTATGGCACGGTTATCCGTTTGCTTCAAGGCCTGCAGCACGTTGCGGTAGATATGTTCTGGGTCATGATGTATTGTAGAGCCAAACGTCACACAAATCGGTGGTTTTCCAGCATCCAGGAATTCTGTCAACTCAGAGGGCGGTTGGTAAGCAGCAACTCTGTCAAGAAAGAGATAACCTGGGATGTGGATGTAGGACGTAGGCCAATCATCAGGGCGGTGAATAACTGTCGGACTGCAAGCAAGTATGAGTGGAGTCATGAGTCGGTTTTTGTCCGGGGTGAATGGCCAATGTAGGTTTAGGTCAAACTTTTTAGGGAGAGCTTTCCGTTTCTCCTAAATCCAGTATTGCCACCGTGCCAGAAAATCTGAGTTATTAGCCAATGAAAGAAATAACATAATGGGCCAAGCGGTAAATTAGGCGTCACCACGGGTGGGACAACATGTGTCGGTGCAAAGACAGGGAATGTTTGCACCGACACATCAGGTATGCCCATCTTACGTGCCAGCGAGTGACCACCAGTGGTGAACAAAAAGGAGTGGACGATCAGATCCGAATCTTCACACGCTGCGATAGCTTGATATAAGATCTTTTCTCCAATTGAGAAAACGTAGTCGCTGATTGCGCGCACCATTGCAATAGTGTTTGCACCAGCTGTATTGAGCCGTTGACTTATGATTTCAGGGTTACCCGCCAACGGAACAAATTGCACCCCATGTTCGTCTACGAAATTAGAAAAGCGATACGGTGCAGCCAGCTTTACTATGTGACCAACCTTCTGTAAACCGAGTGCTAGCGCGAGGAAAGGTTGGACATCGCCACGTGAGCCATAGGAAAGGATTGTTATCTTCATACAGAAATAATTAGGGGCGTCTACTCCATTTCCTGCCTGCCAGCTAAGGCTCTTAGCAAGGTATTCTGGTCAGCGTATTCAAGATCCCCACCAACAGGCAAACCGCGCGCCAAATGAGTGACTCGCACATCATAGGATTCCAGTTGCTGTTGAATATACAGGGCTGTGGTATCCCCCTCCATACTTGGATTAGTCGCTAAAATAATTTCTTTTATCTTACCGAGCGCTACACGCTCGATCAACTGTTTAATTTTAATATCATCAGGGCCAATACCCTCGATGGGTGAAAGTACTCCATGTAAAACATGATATTTACCAAAATATCCGCCCGTACGCTCCAGAGCCAAAACATCTAATGCTTCCTCCACGACACAAAGAACTTCATCATCACGTTTGGGAGATTCACAAACCTCACAGCGATCCCGCCCAGCTATGGTGATATTGAAGCACTCTTCGCAAAAGGAGACTTTATCTTTTAACCCTGTTAATGCGTCGGCGAGATCATCTGAGTACGCTGCGTCAGCGCGAAGAAGGAAAAATGCCAACCGGGAGGCGGATTTAGGACCAATGCCAGGTAAGCGCTCAAGGGCGTTGATGAGTTTTTGTAGAGGTTCGGGAAGAAGCATTGTTTCTTTCAATAATGCAACACGTTAGAACGGTAGACTCCCCGCCAAGGGACCTAGGCGCTCTTCAGCCAACTCACGGGATTTATCCAAGGCCATATTGACAGCCGAAAGCACCAAATCTTGCAACATCTCAGCGTCGGCATCTGCGAGTAGTTCAGGATCAATAATCACTTCACGACATTTCTGATCGCCGGTCATCGTGACTTTGATCGCTCCACCTCCTGCCGTCGCTGTGACAGTCTCTTCAGCTAACGCTGCTTGTGCTTCAGCCAATTGCTGTTGCATGCGCTGAAGTTGGGACATCATTCCCTGCTGCTTGCCGCCACTAGGAGGGCGATTATATCCTTTTGCCATAAAGCACCTCGTTAATTGTAATTCGAGAATTGGGTTTCATAAGCCTTTATATAAACCTAACTCCCGATATCCAATATAGGATATCCCGTTAATCTTGTGTATCCACAATCTCACCACCGTTCCGGATAGCGGTCGCGACCATTCCATCAGGATTGACATCGGGTGGAAGATTGCCCTTTGCATTGGTGACTACACACTTAATAGATAAGTCCACACCTAACACTTCCTTTATTGCTTCTTGCGCAGTTTCAAGTTTGTCTTCAATATCCATCAAGGCACGGACTGTATCAGATTGAAAACCTAAATATAACTCACTATCCCGTACTTCTAGCGGTTTGGAAGAATTGAGTAAAGCCTCAATACCAGGGTGGTCTGGCTTGATCACGGAACGGATGTCACGCCAAGCCTTTGTCACCTCTACAAGTCCAATTGTAGGCGTTTCGGGCAATGCTTTTGTTTCTGAACTTTTCACAGTTTTTTTCTTTATTTCGGATTTCTGTTCCCAAGGTTTAGCTTTTTTTGCCTTCACAGGCTTTTCTTTTTGTTTAACCACTGGCATTTCATTAGGCTCTTCCAACACTTCGGCTACTGCTAGTTCCAAGCTGAGACTGGGTTGCCAACCACCACGAGTATCTACCGCGGCTGCGTTGAAGGCTCTCATCATGCGCAACACTTCTTGTGTAGAAAAAGACTTGGCATGCTCGGTCATCGTCTTTTTGACGTCTTTGGTCACTTCGACCTGGTCGTCATTACCCATCTGAACTAGCATCAACCCGCGTAAATAATCTACAATCTGACGGGCTAGCGATCGCGGGTCGGCGCCAGCGTCGAGGGCACGATGGATGGCGTCCATAGCCGGAGCAGGTTTGTGGTTCTGGAGAGAAGCGATCAGATCCAGCACGGTTTGAGAAGCTGCCGTACCAAGCACTGTCTGTGTAAGAGCCAGGTCAATTTTTTGTCCTGTTGAGGAAAGTTGATCGAGTAAAGATATTGCATCCCGTAGCCCCCCTGCAGATTGACGCGCGATCAGCAATAGCGCTTCATCGTCAACTTTTATTTTCTCATTTTTAGCAATGTATTTGAGTTGGCCAATAATTTCATCTACTGGTAGACGGCGAAACTCATGACGTTGACAACGCGATAGCACGGTAGCTGGGATTTTATGAATTTCTGTGGTAGCCAGAACAAAAATAGCATGTGGGGGTGGTTCTTCAAGGGTTTTTAACAAAGCGTTGAAGGCCGCAGTCGACAACATGTGAACTTCGTCAATAAT
>CAZCPP010000428.1:0-3593 GCA_964500655.1 uncultured Anaerolineaceae bacterium
GTGACTTATTTGAGCAGCATAATTCAGCCTGTGTTGCTGATGGATTGGGACTATCCCCAAAAATATATGATTTGGTCGAATTTAAAATGGGTAAAAGAAGTGCGAGTTGTTTTGTTGTCCAATATATCGAAACTGGAGAAATTGTAACGGAAGATGATTTTATGAAGTTTAAAAACAAACTGGACGTAATATTAGATGTTGGATATATAGGTACAGCTGTTCCAACTGATATCAATAAGCATATGGATTTTTCTCCCCCGAATTGCAACAATAATCTTCTCAAGAGCCGAAATAATGAGTTGTTTTATGTAGATTTCCAACAATTTGTAGTTCTTAATAAAAATAAAATAATTACGGATTTACTTTCACGAAATGGAAACGTGCTTTCATTTGGTGACGTGCATCCTTTGCGCCAAAAAAAACAATATCTTTATCAAACTTTACCTGGTGTTAACATAGCCGGCCGGCGAGATACATTGTTGCGTTGGAATTTGATTTCACAAATGCTTTTAGATGTTGGAATAAAAGTTGAGGGAAGGATTGTGTTGGATGTTTGTTGTAATTCTGGAGCAATACTTTCTATGGCATTAGCAAATGGTGCACTATGGGCGTGGGGTTGGGATATGCCAGAAGTTGTTTCAATATCAGAACAAATGCAAAAAATGATTGGTTTTTCACGAATTAATTTCACACCTGCAAGATTATCGGAACGATATAATTTAATGAAAGATATTCATCCCAGGCTGCATTCAAGATTGTCAGAGTCGATTGTTTTTTATCTTGCGGCGTGGGATCACGTTGGCTTATTCACCAACTAGCTAAGATACCCTGGCGTACGTTTGTGTTTGAAGGCCATGAGCATGAAGAACATTATGACCAGGTGGTTGATTTAATGGATAAAAAATGCAATGCAACGTTGGCTAGATCACATACTTTAAAAGATGGGGATAGCTCCTCTCGACTATTAATGATATTTCTACGTAACCAGCATCATTGGTCAAGTGAACTATAGCGAATTCAATTTGCTAAACTTGTAAGAATATTGGAGCGTTGTGGATACCATAAACATTCATCTGTTATTAGTTGGGTTAGTCGGATCCTTTTATTATGTGATCTTATGTGTTACCCGGCCCTTTGTTGCCTTTTGTGTTCTTGTATTTCTTGGACTCATCGTCTGGCTCTCAAGAATTTCGCTCATCGGCAACTTTTCTGTGATTGTTGGGATAGGATTAGTATTCACTTTTATGTGGATTTCTCGTATCATTCTGCGCAAAACTATCCTAATTCTTTTACCTGAGTTTTGGTCTCTTTTAGGGTTGTTGATTGCAGTAGGTTTGAGTTCTTTAATCAATTTTGGAGGGCCAGCAGGATTTGGGGGTACTTTCACTTATTTGCAATTAATTTTACTTGTAATTATCGTAGTGAATTTTTCCCGAACACCATCACACTTGCATGCTCTGGGTTATATTTTTATTATCTCATCTGTGTTTATTGCATTGATGATGCTTCTTGCACAAGCTGGAGTGCTTCCAGAAGGAATTGTTAGGAGTGTACGCGCGGGTATTGTTTTTGAAGGAAGTCATGTTCTAATTGACAGGTCTGGGGGAATTCTTGGCGATCCAAATTTTACTGCCCTACAATTGCTTGTTGGAATTCCGTTTATTCTTGAGTTTTGGAAAGCAGCATCTGGCAGTCAAAGGGTATTCCTCACAGTTTCTAGTGTGATGATTCTTTGGGCTTTTCGATATACATATTCAATAGGGGGGTTGGTAGGGTTAGCTGTGATATTGTTTGTTAGAACTTTTTTCATAGGGAAACACAACTTTTATGTGCTGGCTGTAAGGGCTGTGCTCATCTTGTTTATTGGTTGGTGGTTGACCTTGAATTTCTTGCCAGATTATTATTGGGCGCGTGTCTTTGTCAATCTTGACTTGCTTAGAAGTTTCTTTCGTACCAATGATCCGAAAATATTCTTACAATTAGGGACCACCCGTGGTGATGCCTGGACTGCAGCATTTAAAACTTTTCTACAATCACCTATATGGGGACACGGCCCAGGAAATGCAGTTTTTTATAATATGAAAAATAGTGACTTCACATCCTTTAGACCGGTTATGGGCGCGCATAACTTTCTCCTATCCATTGCCAACGATGTTGGCATTATTGGATTTTCCTTCTTTGTAACTTTGCTAATTCAAGCGATTCGTACAATAAGTCTAGGAGGTGAGCAAAATAACCCAGTAAAAAATGCCATATTTATCGCTTTGATTGCCAGCTTGGTGCAGGGTCTTGCTATTGACATACATACACAAAAAATTCTTTGGATTTTGATTGGAATGTCTTTGGCTACATTGAAAAATTTTCGAGCTAGGGAAGTAGAAAATTCATATGGCTAATAAAACCAAAATACGTGTATTGCATCTGGGGGAAGCGCCAGTTTTGGGTGGTATTAGTACTTTTTTATTAATTACTGCTGAAGAATTTGCGAAGAGGTCAGATGTTGAAATAGTTTATGCGGTGCTTTCTGACATACCACAAGGGTGGTTTTTTGATCGCATGAATGA
This sequence comes from uncultured Anaerolineaceae bacterium, assembly GCA_964500655.1. Classification (GTDB taxonomy): domain Bacteria; phylum Chloroflexota; class Anaerolineae; order Anaerolineales; family Villigracilaceae; genus JAABUE01. The sequence goes on from CAZCPP010000428.1 coordinate 2,565, forward strand.
AAGTGGATTTCATGTTAACCAAATACAATGCAATGGCCCCCCGGATTTTAATGTTCCTAGGCGGATAAGGGATTTTATTCTTGAGAATCATATTGACTTAGTTCACGTACATGGCTACCGGTCTAATTTTTATGTTCAGATAATGCGATTGAAAGGATTACGCCATATTCCAATGGTCACAACTAAGCATGGTTTGCTTTCAAATAACCGCTTACGAGAGGCTTTTTATAATAGACTAGACCAAATGGCAACCCGTTTCTTCGATCGAATTATTTCAGTTGATAGTTATACATTGAATGTTTTACATAATGAATGGCATATTCCGGAACGAAAATTGTCCTTGATCCATAATCCTGCCCCAAGGATGAATTCTCACTCGGTTTCCGAAAAGGCAAATTTGCGCCGGAAATTAAATATACATCCAGATTTCCCTGTTTATTTGTATGCAGGTCGTATTGAGCGAGATAAGGGTATCTTTGAACTGCTAGCGGCACATAAAAATCTACTGAAAAGTGGTCTCCAAGCGTTCTTATTGATTATTGGAGATGGTAGTGAACGTTTATTATTGGAAGAATTTATAATTTCTGAAATACCCAATACATATATTAAATATGCGGGTCCACAACCGATGGTATCGCTTTATTTAAATATTTGTGATTTTGCTGTGTTGCCCAGTTATCATGAGGGCTTACCATTTATTATTTTAGAAGCCATGTCTGCGGGAAAACCAGTAATAGCTACATCAGTTGGAGGCATATTGGATATTGTTGCCCACCGGGAAAACGGCATCTTAGTGAAGCCTAAGGATGTCACTGGTTTATTGAAAGCCATTTCTTACTTTGTTAATAATCCAGCCGTACTTTCTAGAATGGGAGAACGGGCAAAAAGAAAGGTAATTAGCGGTTTTACTGTACAAAATACCGTTACTGATATTATGTCTGTGTATCGAGAGATTATGAATGAAAAAATGATTGATTAATTTGACAATGTCACATTAGAGAAAATGTGATAGAAGTACAGGAATGAGCA